>CALRYR010000101.1:0-10383 GCA_943372425.1 Variovorax sp. YR752
TGGAGACACCGCCATGACGACGCGTGAAGACGCGGCGCGCGAGGCCGCCGCATTGAGCGAGCAGCTGCACCGCCACGCCCATCTGTACTACGTGCTCGACGCGCCCGAACTGCCCGACGCCGAGTACGACAAGCTGTTCCAGCGGCTCCAGGCGCTCGAGGCCGAGTACCCGGAGCTGCGCACGCCCGACTCGCCCACGCAGCGCGTGGGCGGCCAGGTGCTCGACGGCTTTGCCAAGGTACGGCACCGGGTGCCGATGCTGTCGATCCGCACCGAGACCGACATCACGCCTGGGGGCGCCAGCGCCTTCGACGCCCGCGTGCGCAAGGAGCTCGGCCTGCTGGAGGATGGCCCGCAGGTCGAGTACGTCTGCGAGCTGAAGTTCGACGGCCTGGCCATGAACCTGCGCTACGAACGCGGCGTGCTGGTGCAGGCCGCCACGCGAGGGGACGGCGAGGTGGGCGAGGACGTGACGCAGAACATCCGCACCGTGCGAGAGATTCCGCTGCGACTGAAGGGCGACGCGCCGCCAGTGGTCGAGGTGCGTGGCGAGGTCTACATGAAGCGCGCCGACTTCGATGCGCTCAACGCGCGGCAGCGCGAGCGCATTGCGGCTGGCCAGAAGAACGAGAAGGTGTTCGTCAACCCGCGCAACGCGGCGGCCGGTGCAGTCCGCCAGCTCGACCCGGCCATCGCGGCGTCGCGGCCGTTGAGCTTCTTCGCGTACGGACTGGGCGAGGTCAGCGCGCCGGAAGAGGGCGGCCCCGACTGTCCGACCCAGTTCGACTGGCTGCAGCAGTTCCATGCCTGGGGCTTCCCGGTTGCCAGCCAGACCGCGCGTGCGCGGGGCGCGATCGAGCTGATCGCCTTCCACGAGAACATCGGCCGCCAGCGCGATGCCTTGCCCTACGACATCGACGGCGTGGTCTACAAGGTCGACAGCCTGCTGCTGCAGCGCCAACTGGGCTTCGTCTCGCGCGAGCCGCGCTGGGCCGTGGCGCACAAGTACCCGGCGCAGGAGCAGATGACCGAGGTGCTGGCCATCGAGGTGCAGGTCGGGCGCACCGGCAAGCTCACGCCGGTCGCCAAGCTGGCGCCGGTCTTCGTCGGGGGCGTGACCGTGACCAACGCGACGCTTCACAACGAGGACGAAGCGCGCCGCAAGGACGTGCGCGTGGGCGACACCGTGATCGTGCGGCGCGCCGGCGACGTCATCCCCGAGGTGGTCGGCGTCGCGCCCGACAGCCTGGCCAAGCCAGACACCGAACGCGGGCCGCTCTTCACCATGCCCCGCCAGTGCCCTGTGTGCGGCTCCGACGCATTGCGCGAAGAGGATGAGGTCGACTACCGTTGCACCGGCGGCCTGTTCTGCCCGGCGCAGCGCAAGGAAGCGATCCTGCATTTCGCCGCCCGCCGCGCGCTGGACATCGAAGGTTTGGGCGACAAGCTGGTCGAGCAACTGGTGGATGCGCAGCTGATCCGGACATTGCCCGATCTCTACAAGCTCGGCTTCACGACGCTCGCGGGTCTGGAACGCATGGCGGACAAGTCGGCGGCGAACATCGTTGCGGCGCTGGAGAAGTCCAAGCAGACCACGCTGCCGCGCTTTCTCTTCGGCCTTGGCATCCGGCACATCGGCGAAAGCACGGCCAAGGATCTGGCGAAGCATTTCGGCAAGCTCGATGCCATCATGGATGCGACCGAGGAGGCATTGCTCGAAGTAAACGATGTCGGCCCGGTGGTCGCGACCAGCCTGCGCACCTTTTTCGACCAGCCGCACAACCGCGAAGTCGTCGAGCAACTGCGCGCCAGCGGCGTGACCTGGGAAGAGGGCGAGCCTGCCGCTCGAACGCCGCGTCCCCTGGCGGGCAAGACCTTCGTCATCACCGGCACTTTGCCTACGCTCAGCCGCGACGAAGCGAAGGACAAGCTGGAGAGTGCTGGCGCGAAGGTCGCCGGCTCGGTCAGCAAGAAGACGGATTGCGTGGTGGCCGGGGCCGAGGCGGGCAGCAAGCTCGACAAGGCTCAGGCTCTCGGCGTGAAGATCGTCGACGAGGCAGGGATGCTGGCGATCTTGGCCGATGGGTGGCCGGCGACGTGATGCAATCGCCAGGCACGCAGGTCGTTACCGAGGCGTTACCTAACTTCACTGAACCGACGTCAACAGTGCCAGGTCCAGGGCGTTTACTAGGGAACAGACAAGGAGTCAGACATGAAAAACATTCGATGGATTTCAATGGGTGCGGTTGCCGGTGGCGTGCTGTTGATGAGCGGCTGCGTGGCCGTGCCTGGCTCGTATGGCTATGACAACGGCTACTACTCGCAACCTTCCTATTACGAGCCCGCGCCGGTGGTGGCGCCGTCGGTGTACATCCAGGGTGGCAGTTACTACGATCGCGGGTATTACAACCGTGGCTATTACGATGGGCGTCCGGGGCCGGGCTATGGGCGGCCGCCGCGGTATGACGGTCCGCGCGATGGTGGCCGTCCCCAGGCCGGAGGTCCTGCGCCTCGGCCTAACCCGCCGCGTGCAGCGACGACCCCGCAACCTCAGCAGCTTTCGCCTTCGCAGGCCAACAACGTTCGGAACGGTTTCACGCCCGATGGTCGGCAGCGCGAGTGACGTGAACCGGTACTCGCCGTGACAAGGGCATCGCCATAATCCAGCGATGACGATCCGCGAAATCCTGAAGATGGGCGATCCACGGTTGCTGCGCGTGGCGCAGCCCGTCGCCGAGTTCGACACCGACGAACTTCACCTGCTGGTGCGCGACATGTTCGAGACCATGCACGCGGTCAATGGCGCCGGACTCGCGGCTCCTCAGATCGGGGTCGACCTTCAGCTCGTGATCTTCGGCACCGGCAGTGTGAATCCGCGCTACCCCGATGCGCCGGTCGTCCCCCAGACGGTCCTCCTCAATCCTGTCGTCACTGCAATGGGCGACGAGGAAGAAGAGGGGTGGGAGGGCTGCTTGTCGGTCCCCGGCCTGCGTGGCGTGGTGCCGCGCTTCGCGAACATCCGCTACAGTGGTTTCGACCTGTACGGGGATCCGATCGACCGCACGGTCAGCGGCTTCCATGCCCGGGTGGTGCAGCACGAGGTGGACCACCTGTTCGGCAAGCTGTATCCAATGCGGGTGCGCGACTTCACGCGCTTCGGCTTCACGGAGGTGCTGTTCCCCGGGCTGGACGCTGCCGAGGACGACTGAAGCCGTAGCAGGCGCGCACCCACCCCTTCGGGGGATCAGTTGTATTTGCCGCTGCTGCCGCCCACGCTGAAGCGACCCGCTCCCAGCAGTGCCACGGCAATCGCTGCGAAGAGGAACATGCCCTGCAGTTCCAGCGCCCAGCCGCCGTTCTTGCCGAGCACGAGCAAATCCTTCATGTGCACGAGCCAGATCGCCACCACCATGTTGATGGCGATGATCCAGGCGGCCGGGCGGGTGTAGAAACCGATGATCACCAACAGCGGCGCGACGATTTCGCCGATGTAGACCAGGTACGCCAGCGCGCTGGGCAGGCCGTGCGATGCCAGCATGCCGCCGACCCCACTCACGCCGGAACTGATCTTGGCAATGCCATGGAGCAGGATCATGATGCCCAGGGCCAGGCGGAGGATGAGTTTGCCGGTGTCGTCGGTGCGTGTCATGAAGCAGGTCCTTTCAAACGAAAGGCCGGATTGTGGTCCATGTTCGAGGCATTTCGCACGCGAGCCGGCAACTGCTCGTCGACGCGGACTCGATCAGGCCGACAACGCTTCGATCAGCTCCGTCTCGATCGCCAGTTGCGCACGCTGGCCTTGCAGTTCCGGGCCGCTGAGCAGAAAGGTGTCTTCCACCCGCTCGCCCAGCGTCGTGACCTTCGCGAGCTGCAGGTGCAGCCGGTGCCGGGCGAGCACGCGGGCCACCGAATACAGCAGCCCGGCGCGGTCGCTGGCCGAGATGCTCAGCAGCCAACGCTGCGCCTTCTCGTCAGGCACGAGGTTGATGCGCGGCTGGATCGGGAAGCTGCGCACCCGGCGCGACACGCGTCCCTTGCTGGGCGGGGGCAGCGCGCCGGCTTCGGCCAGCGTTTTCGCGAGGCCGGTCTCGACCATGCTGATCAGATCGCGGTAGTGCTCCGGCGTGTACGCCGTGACGACCTGGAAGGTGTCCAGCGCGTAGCCGTTGCTTGCCGTGTGCACCTTCGCATCGAGAATGCTGAACGATGACTGGTCGAAGTAGCCGCAGATGCGCGCGAACAGCTCCTGCTGGTCGGGCGTGTAGACCACCACCTGCAGGCCTTCGCCCACCGGAGAGAGCCGCGCCCGGACGATCGGCGGCGCGTGCGGGTCGACCGGCACGCCCGTGTGTGGCACATGCCGCGAGAGCTGCTTGGCATGCCAGGCAATCTCCGAAGCGTCGTGCCGCATGAAGTAGCCGACATCCAGCGTCTCCCACAACGCCTTGTGCACCTCGAAGGGCTGCGCGTGCAGCGCGAGCTGCACGAGCGCCTCGCGCTTGCGCGCTTCGATCTCCGCGTCCGGGTCGGGCAGGTGGCCGCCGAGCGCGCGCGAGGTGTAGCGGTACAGGTCTTCGAGCAGCTTGCCCTTCCAGGCATTCCACACACGCGGCGAGGTGCCACGGATGTCGGCAATGGTCAGCAGGTAGAGGGCGGTCAGGTAGCGTTCACTGCCCACGCGCTTGGCGAAGGCGGCGATCACGTCGGGGTCGCTCAGGTCCTGCTTCTGCGCCACGGTGCTCATCGTGAGGTGTTCGGTCACCAGGAACTCGATGAGCCTGCTGTCCTCGCGCTCGACGCCATGCTGCTGGCAGAAGCGGCGCACGTCGCGCGCGCCCAGCGTCGAATGGTCGCCGCCGCGGCCCTTGGCGATGTCGTGGAACAGCGCGGCCACGTAGAGCACCCACGGCTTGTCCCAGCCGGCCGCAAGTTGCGAGCAGAACGGGTATTCGTGCGCGTGCTCGGCGATGAAGAAGCGTCGCACGTTGCGCAGCACCATCAGGATGTGCTGGTCGACCGTGTAGACGTGGAACAGGTCGTGCTGCATCTGCCCGACGATGCTGCGGAAGGGCCGCAGGTAGCGCCCGAGCACCGAGGTCTGGTTCATCAGCCGGAAGGCGTGCGTGATGCCGCGCGGCTCCAACAGCATCCGCATGAAGGTGATGTGGTTGACCCGGTCGTTTCGGAACCGGCTGTCCATCACCGAGCGCGCGTTGTAGAGCGCGCGCAGCGTGCGCGCCGACAGGCCCTTCACCCCGATGGTCTTCTGGTAGAGCAGGAAGGTCTCGAGGACGGCGTGCGGGTCCTTCAGGTAGAGGTCGTCGCTCGCCACCTCGATCATCCCGGCCTTCTCGAAAAAGCGGTCGTTGATGCGGGTGGGTTCTTCGGCCTGCGGCTGCAGCCGCTCGGCGATGTTGAGCAGCAGGATCTGCGTGAGCTGTGTCACCGCCTTGGCCGCCCAGTAGTAGCGGCGCATGAGCGCCTCGCTCGCCTTGCGCTGCGACAGGGCCTCGTAGCCGAAGGTGGCGGCCACGGCCGTCTGCAGGTCGAACACCAGCCGGTCCTCGCGCCGGTTGGCCGTGACGTGCAGGCGCGCGCGGATCAGGCTCAGCAGCGCCTCGTTGCGCTTGATCTGCTGCACCTCGAAGGCGGTGGCCAGGCCGTTCTTCGCCAGGTCTTCCCAGCGCCGACCGAAGCCGGCGGCCTTGGTCATCCACAGCACCGTTTGCAGGTCGCGCAGACCGCCGGGCGATTCCTTGCAGTTGGGTTCGAGCGCGTAGGGCGTGTCGTCGAACTTGTGGTGCCGGTGCCGCATCTCCTGAGACTTGGCGGCGAAGAAGGCCTTCGGGTCGATGGCCGTGCAGAAGCGCTTGCGGAACGCTGTGTACAGCTTCTTGTCGCCGGTGATCAGGCGCGACTCGAGCAGCGAGGTCTGCACGGTCACGTCCTTTTCCGCTTCGTCGAGGCATTCGCCTAGCGTGCGCACGCTCGAGCCGATCTCCAGGCCCACGTCCCAGCAACGGCCGATGAAGGCCTCGAGACGCGCCGGCTCGATGTTCGACGCATGCACTTCCGGCAGCAGCAGCAGCACGTCGACGTCGGAATAGGGGAACAGCTCGCCGCGGCCGAAGCCGCCCACCGCGACCAGCGCCAGGTCGTTGCCGAAGCCCGCGTCGTTCCACAGCGTGGTCAGCGCCTCGTCCGCGAAGGCGGCGAGCTGCCGCAGCACATGGTGCACGCTGCGCGTGGGCGCATTGCCGTGCCGCAGCGTGTCGAACAGCGCCATCTTCTGCGCGCGGTAGGCCTCGCGCAGCGACGGCACGTCGACCGTGGTGGCGACTTCGATCACGCGCGGCGCTCCACCGCTCAGGTCTTCGTGGCGGTGACGAAGGACGGCAGCGGCGGGCTGCCGGCCGACAGGGTCAGCACCTCGTAGCCGGTCTCGGTGACCAGCACGCTGTGCTCCCACTGCGCCGACAGCGAATGATCGCGCGTGACGATGGTCCAGCCGTCGTATTGGCCGCCCTTGGCGTCTTCCTTGATGTCGCGCTTGCCGGCATTGATCATCGGCTCGATCGTGAAGATCATGCCCGGCTCGAGCCGCTCGAGGGTGCCCGGCCGGCCGTAGTGCAGCACCTGCGGCTCTTCGTGGAACTTGCGGCCCACGCCGTGGCCGCAGAACTCGCGCACCACCGAAAAGCCGTTGCCCTCGGCGAACTTCTGGATCGCGTGGCCCACGTCGCCCAGATGCGCGCCGGGACGCACCTGCAGGATGCCGTGCCACATCGCTTCGTACGTCACCTGGCACAGGCGCTTGGCGGCAATGGACGCGTCGCCGACGATGAACATCCGGCTGTTGTCGCCGAACCAGCCGTCCTTGATGACGGTGACATCGATGTTCACGATGTCGCCCTTCTTCAGGGGCTTGTCGTTCGGGATGCCGTGGCACACCACGTGGTTGACCGAGGTGCAGAGCGACTTGGGGAAGGGCGTGCTGCTCGCGCCCAGGTAGCCCACCGTGGCCGAGGTGGTGCCTTGCTTGGCCATGTACTCGGCGGCCAGGCGGTCGATTTCGTTCGTGGTGACGCCGGGCTTCACGAAGGGGGTCAGATAGTCCAGCACCTCCGAGCTCAGGCGGCCGACCGTGCGCATGGCGGCGATGCCCGCTGCGTCGTTCAGGGTAATACTCATCCCGCGATTATCCCATTCGGCATCCACGCCGCCGGCGGCCCCGGCGCATGACCTCTGCGCGCTCGCGGGGCGCCGATCCGGACGGCCGGGCCGGCCGCGGTGCCCTAAAATTCCGGGTTTCCACGGACGGCCCCAGTCAGCGGCCGTCCAGCGTGTTTCTTCATTCACCTTCAGCCAGCCGGCCCCCGCCGGCCCATTCGACCGTGACGCAGCCATCCCACACCGCCCAACCCGTCGTGACCGTGTTCGAGGGGGGCAGCGCACTCAGCGATTTCCGGGCCCGCCAGCTCCTGCCGAGGCTGCAGGCGGTCGAGCCGAAGATCGAGGCGATTTCGGCGCGCTTCGTGCATCTGGTCGTGACCGATTCGGTCCCCGACGCCGCGGCCCGCGAGCGCTTCGCTGCGCTCCTGACCTACGGCGAGCCCTTCGCGGCACCGAAGGCGTCGACCGAACTGATCGTCACGCCGCGCCTGGGCACCGTGTCGCCTTGGGCCTCGAAAGCCACGGACATCGCCCACAACTGCGGCCTGGCGCTGCGCCGGGTCGAACGCGTCACGCAGGTCCACCTGAGCCTGAAGGCGCCGCTGATCGGCAAGGCGCCGGTGCTCGACGGCGACAAGCGGCTGGCCGTGGCGGCGCTGCTGCACGACCGCATGACGGAATCGGTGCTGCCTGGCCTCGACGGCGCCGCAGCGCTCTTCGCCGAGCTGGACGCCCAGCCGATGGCGCAGGTCGACGTGCTGGCCGGCGGCCGTGCGGCCCTCGTCTCGGCCAACAGCACCTTCGGCCTGGCGCTGGCCGAGGACGAGATCGACTACCTGGTCGAGGCCTTCACCCGGCTCGGTCGCAACCCGAGCGACGTCGAGCTGATGATGTTCGCGCAGGCCAACAGCGAGCACTGCCGTCACAAGATCTTCAACGCCGACTTCGTGATCGATGGCGAGAAGCAGCCGATCAGCCTGTTCGGCATGATCCGCAACACCGAGAAGCTGAGCCCGCAGCACACCGTGGTCGCCTACGCCGACAACGCGTCGATCATGGAAGGCACACACATCGAGCGCTTCGTGGCCGCCGACGGTGCCGCCAGCGGCAGCTACCAGAAGCAGGGCGCGCTGAGCCACGTGCTGATGAAGGTCGAGACGCACAACCACCCGACCGCGATCTCCCCGTTCCCCGGCGCCTCGACCGGTGCCGGCGGCGAGATCCGCGACGAGGGCGCGACGGGCCGCGGCTCCAAGCCGAAGGCCGGCCTGACCGGCTTCACGGTGTCGAAGCTGTGGCCGGAAGACGGCCACTACGGCAAGCCCGAACACATCGCCAGCCCGCTGCAGATCATGACCGAGGGCCCGCTGGGCGGCGCCGCCTTCAACAACGAGTTCGGCCGGCCGAATCTGCTGGGCTATTTCCGCGAGTACGAGCAGGCGATCGCCAGTGACGCCGACACCGTGCAGCGCGGCTACCACAAGCCCATCATGATCGCGGGCGGCCTTGGCAGCATCGACGCCGACCAGACGAAGAAAATCCTGTTCCCCGCCGGCTCGCTGCTGATCCAGCTGGGCGGCCCGGGCATGCGCATCGGCATGGGTGGCAGCGCCGCCAGCTCGATGGCGACCGGCGCCAACGCGGCCGAACTCGACTTCGACTCGGTGCAGCGCGGCAACCCCGAGATCGAGCGTCGCGCGCAGGAGGTCATCAACCACTGCTGGCAGCAGGGCGCCGCCAACCCGATCCTGGCCATCCATGACGTGGGCGCTGGGGGGCTGTCGAATGCCTTTCCCGAACTGACCAACGATGCCGGCCGCGGCGCGCGCTTCGACCTGCGCGGCGTGCCGCTCGAGGAATCGGGCATGGCGCCGAAGGAAATTTGGTGCAACGAGAGCCAGGAGCGCTACGTGCTGGCCATCGCGCCGGAATCGTTGGAACAGTTCAAGGCCTTCTGCGAGCGCGAGCGCTGCCCGTTCGCAGTGGTCGGCGTGGCGACGGAAGAGCGCCAGTTGCTTCTGGTCGACGAGGGTGCAGAAGTGCAACCGGTCGACATGCCGATGGACGTGCTGCTCGGCAAGCCGCCGAAGATGCTGCGCGACGTGAAGACCGTCGCGCGCCGGTTCACGCCGCTCGACCTGACCGGCGTCGAACTGCAGAAGGCGGCCATCGACGTGCTGTCGCACCCGACGGTCGCGTCGAAGCGCTTCCTCATCACCATCGGCGACCGCACCGTCGGCGGCATGAGCCACCGCGACCAGATGGTTGGCCCCTGGCAGGTGCCGGTGGCCGACTGCGCCGTGACGCTGGCCGACTACAGCGGCTTCGCGGGCGAGGCGATGAGCATGGGCGAGCGCACGCCGCTGGCTGCGCTCGACGCGCCGGCCTCCGGCCGCATGGCGGTGGCCGAGGCCATCACCAACCTCCTGGCGGCGCCTATCGAGCTGTCGCGCGTCAAGCTGTCGGCCAACTGGATGGCGGCCTGCGGCGAGCCCGGCGAAGACGCCGCGCTGTACGAGACGGTGAAGGCGGTCGGCTTGGAGCTGTGCCCGGCGCTGGGCATCTCGATCCCGGTCGGCAAGGATTCGCTGTCGATGCGCACGCAGTGGTCTGACGGCGACCAAAAGAAGAAGGTCACCTCGCCGGTGAGCCTGATCGTCACCGCCTTCGCCACGCTGGCCGACGTGCGCGGCACGCTCACGCCGCAGCTCGATCGCGACGAGGCCGACACCACGCTGGTGCTGATCGACCTGGGCCGCGGCCAGCACCGCATGGCCGGCAGCATCCTGGCGCAGACGCTGGGGCAGAGCGGTGACACCGTGCCCGACCTGGACCATCCGGAAGACCTCGTCAACCTGGTCAAGGCCGTGAATGCGCTGCGCACCGACGGAAAGATCCTGGCGATGCACGACCGCAGCGACGGCGGCCTGTTCGCCACCGCCTGCGAGATGGCTTTCGCCGGCCACGTGGGCGTGGCGCTCAACGTCGACATGCTGGTCACCGAAGGCGACGGCATCTCCGACAGCCGCATGGAAACCGGCGATGCCAAGAACTGGGCACAACAGGTCAGCGCGCGCCGCGAGGAACTCACGCTCAAGGCGCTGTTCAGCGAAGAGCTGGGCATGGTGCTGCAGGTGCGCACCGCCGACCGCAACGACGTGATGCAACTGCTGCGTGCGCACGGCCTGAGCGCGCACAGCCACTTCGTCG
>CALRYR010000102.1:0-10364 GCA_943372425.1 Variovorax sp. YR752
CATCCAGGTGATGCCGCAGTCGCTGATCGAGAACGTGCAGGCGACCAAGCCCGACGATGTGCTCAAGCTGAGTCCGGTGCTGCAGCTCACCACCCCGCAGTCGCGCTTCTTCACCGGCGCCACGCTGCGCGGATTCAGCGTCGGCTCGAACAAGCGCGTCGACGGCATGCCCAATGCCAACATGGTCAGCGTCGACATCGAGGACAAGGAGCGGGTGGAGGTCCTGACCGGGCTGTCGGGCTTTCTGTACGGTCCTGGCAATGTGGGCGGCACGCTCAACTACGTGCTCAAGCGGCCGACCTACGAGCGCTACAACAGCATCACCACCGGTCTGACCGAAGGCCGCAACGGCTACGTGCATGGCGATTTCGGCGGCCCGATCGATGCCGAAGGCCGCCTCGCCTACCGGCTGAACGTGCTCGGGCAGGACGGCGACACTGCGACGGACCACCAGTCGCTCCATCGCAGCCTGGTGAGCGGCGCGCTCGACTGGAACCTCAGCAACCGGCTGCAGCTGCAATTCGATGCCTCGCGGAG
Source organism: Variovorax sp. YR752 (assembly GCA_943372425.1). Classification (GTDB taxonomy): domain Bacteria; phylum Pseudomonadota; class Gammaproteobacteria; order Burkholderiales; family Burkholderiaceae_C; genus Variovorax. Next base: position 538 of record CALRYR010000102.1, read on the forward strand.
CAACTACCGCATGCGCGGCACCGAGCCGTACTGGTCTGCCGTCAGCGGCGTGAAGTACCCCTCGGCTTCCCGTGCGACCGATGCTTACTACGGCCAGCCCTACACCTCGACCGAAACGCAGCAGGCGCACGCGGGTGCGCGCCTGCGCTGGCAACTCTCCGACGACCTGACCCTGCGCGCCGGCATGGCGCGCCGTACCAGCGAATCGGATCTGGTGGTGGTCAACAACACCTTCACCGCGGGCACATCAGGCAGCTACCGGGTGCAGAGCAGCGCGTGGGAGTACCCGGACTTCACCAACCGCGCCACCTATGCGTTCGCCGACTGGAAGTTCGCCACTGGCGGCGTGCGACACCTCGTCACCGCCGGCTTCTCGGGCGATGTGGTCGAGAGCACCAATTACCGCAGCTCGGCCGGCGGATGGCAGACCGCGACGAGCGCGACGTTCAACATCGACCAGCCGGTCTACATCGACAGCGCGGTGACCGCGCCGACCGGACCGAAGTACCGCGCCCAGCGCAACATCAACCGCAACCTGGTGCTCGCCGACGACATCCGCTTCGGGCCGCAATGGTCGGCGCTGGTGGGGCTGAATCGGGCCACGCTGGTCGCCAACAGCTATGGTGCGACCGGTGCGTCGACGGCCGCGTACGACCAGAGCCGTACGTCGCCCAGCGTGTCGCTGATCTACAAGCCGGTGCCGGCGCTCTCGATCTACACCAACTACATGGAAAGCCTGGAGCAGGGCGGCACCGCGAGCGCCACCTACAACAGTCGCGTGGTGAGCAACGCCGGCGTCGTCATGGCACCGCTGGTGAGCAAGCAGGTGGAAATCGGCGCCAAGCTCGAGGCCGGTGGCGTTCTGTGGACCGCGGCGCTGTTCCAGATCGACAAAGGCCTGGAGTACTACGACACCACCGGAACCGGCCCCGTGACTTACGTCCAGGACGGCCGGCAGGTGCACAAGGGGCTGGAATTCACCGCCACCGGCCGGCTGGCGCGTCAGCTCAGCGTGGTCGGCGGCGTGACACTGCTCGATGCCCAGGTGACACGCAACACCCAGTCGCCAGCGCTGGTCGGAAAGACACCTGCCAACGTGGCGGAGCGGCTGGCCAAGGTCTACCTCGAATACGACCTGGATGCGGTGCCCGGCCTGACATTGACCGGCGGTGTCTTCTACACCGGCCGTCAGTTCGTCGACGCCGCCAACACCGATGTGCTGCCGTCGTATGTCACCGCCGACCTGGGCGTGCGCTACGCCACCCGTGTGGGCGCCATGCCGCTCACCCTGCGCCTGAACGTGTCGAACCTCACCGACAAGCGCTACTGGATGAACAGCAACTACCTCGGCGCCGGGCGGTCGCTCGCGCTGTCCGCCCACTTGAAGTTCTAGTCGCGGTCGAGGTCAGCCGTGCTTCACGGCCACGGTCTTCAGCGTCGTGAACCCGTACAGCGCCTCGAAGCCCTTCTCGCGACCGTAGCCCGACGACTTCACGCCGCCGAAGGGCAGTTCCACGCCGCCGCCGGCGCCGTAGTTGTTGATGAAGACCTGGCCCGCGCGGACCCGCTTGGCCATGCGGAACTGGCGGGCGCCGTTCTCGGTCCAGACGCCGGCGACCAGGCCGAACTGGGTGGCATTGGCCATTGCCACGGCTTCGTCCTCGCCGGTGAAGGCCATCGCGGCCAGCACCGGGCCGAACACCTCTTCCTGCGCCAGCCGGTGGTCGACCGGCACGTCGCGCAGCAGCGTCGGGGCCTGGTAGAAGCCGGTGTCGGGCGCCTCGTCGACCACCGTGCCCTGGGCCACCATCGGAATGCCGGCGACTTGCGCGTCTGACAGGAAATCCCACACGCGCTGCTGCTGGGTCTGGCGGATCAGCGGGCCCACGTCGAGGTCCATGGCGGCGGGGCCGACCCGCAGCGCCTCGAAGGCGCGGCCGAGGCGCTCGAGCACCGGCTCGTAGATGGCGCGGTCGATCAGCACGCGAGAGCCGGCCGAGCAGGTCTGGCCGGCGTTCTGCACGATGGCGTTGATCAGCACCGGGATCGCGGCGTCGATGTCGGCGTCGGCGAAGAGGATCTGCGGGCTCTTGCCGCCCAGCTCCAGCGTGACCGGGCAGTGCCGTTCGGCCGCCACCTGCTGGATCAGCGTGCCGATCTTCGGGCTGCCGGTGAAGCTGATGTGGTCGATGCCTTCGTGGCGTGCCAGCGCGTCGCCCACCTCGTGGCCGTAGCCAGTCACGATGTTGATGGCGCCGGCCGGGAAGCCGGCCTCGGCCGCCAGCTGCGCCACGCGGATGAGCGACAGGCAGGCGTCCTCGGCCGGCTTCACCACGCAGGCGTTGCCCGCGGCCAGGGCGCCGCCGACGCTGCGCCCGAAGATCTGCATCGGGTAGTTCCAGGGGATGACGTGGCCGGTCACACCATGCGGCTCGCGCCAGGTGAACACGCTATAGCCGTCCTGGTAGGGGATGGTCTGGCCATGCAGCTTGTCGCAGGCGCCGGCGTAGAACTCGAAGTAGCGCACCAGCGCGAAGGCGTCGGCGCGGGCCTGCTTGACCGGCTTGCCGCAGTCGCGCTGCTCGAGCAGGGCCAGTTCGTCGACGTGCTCGGCGATCTTCCGGGCGAGCGCGAAGAGCAGCCGGCCGCGCTCGGCGGCGCTCACCTTGTGCCAGACGCCGTCGAAGCAGTCGCGGGCGGCGCGCACCGCGCTGTCGATGTCGGCGGCGTTGCTGCGCTGGATTTCGTCGAAGGGCTGGCCGTCCGACGGATCGATGACGGGCAGGGTGCGGCCCGACGCGGAAGCGACGTCGGCATTGGCGATGTAATTGAATTGCATGTCGATGAGGCAGCGCACGGCCGCCGGGGATGTCTCTGGAATGCCGGGTGCGGCGTGCGCCCGGTCGCCAATGGTAAGAGGGTCGGCCACCGGCTGCAGGGCGGGCCCCCGCCGTCCCCGTGGGCCGCCCTTGCAATCCATGGCGGGTGCCCCACATGCGATGCATGAATGCAACACGTCCCCCCGTCTCCAAGACCAGCCTCGACGTCACCGAACGGCTGGCCCAGCTGCTTGAACGGCTCGAACGCAGCGCCGTGCCGGTCGGCGCCGACCAGTACCGGTCGGTGGTGGTACACCTCGTGAACGAGTTCGGCGATGTGGCGCCGGGCGCCGCGCTGGCCCGCCTGCTGGACAGCTATCCGGCCGCGGCCGAGGTCTACGAGAACCTGCAGTACCAGCATGCCGGCCTGTGCCGCTCCGGCCTGGATGCCGCCATGGCCGCCGAGCTGCGTGCCAAGGAAGCCATCGCCCGCGCCATGGGCGGCCCCGCACCTCGCACCCCGGATGCCACCAATGTCCAAGCCTGACGCCAAGACCGCGGTCGTCGCCGACGGCCTGCGCTACAAATCGAAGCCGTCCGGTTCGCCGTTCCGCGCGTCCGCCTCCTTCAGCGGCGCCACCATGTCCTGCTTCATGTGCGGCAAGCACCGTCTTCGCTCGCAGATGCGCACCCGTCAGGTGCTCGGCAAGTCGCAGAGTGTCTGTGCGCCGTCGTGCAAGGCGCTGGCGGAGCAGGTCGACGGCTGAGGGTCGGCCCGACGGACGGTCGACATTCCGCCCGGAATTCGTCTGAAAAGTGTGGTGTGTAATTCAAACGTGTACTTGAATTTCCGGGGCTGGTGAGTTGAAATTCTGTCAAGAATTGAAAACAGAAACGGGTGCAAAAGTTGCATTCGTCATTCAATTCGAGATCGACCATGAACACAATGCGCCATGTCGTCATGCAGGTCGTCAAACGCTCCGGCGGGGCGACGCACCATGTCGGCTTCACCATCAACGACAGCTTCGTGGAACGGATGCGCCAGCTCCGTTCCCTGGTGCCTCCGCTCACCTCGCTCAACAAGCAGCGTGACCTCGTCATCGACAAGGTCCGGGTGCGGCTGCCCAACGCCGTCTGGCGCACGGGCGCGCAGCTCGAAGAGGAGATCGAAGGCTCCTGCATCGTGATCGCCAACGAAGGCTTCTTCAGTTGCGGCGGGCGGGACCGGCGCACCAAGGAAAAGCTGGTGACCTATGCCTTCTCGATCGCCCGCTTGTGCGAACTGCACGCCGAGCGCCCGGCCGGTGAAACCTTCTACATCCGCGACGGCGTGTTCACCAACGACGAACCGGTCGATTCGCCGGCCGGCCGCTGGGTCGCGTCGCTGCACGAGCTGGAAGAAATGCGCGTGCCGGACGTGCCTTCCGACTTCGACACGCTGCAGAGCCTGCCGGCGCTGCGCACCGAACCGGGCACCCACGTCGGCACGGGCAGCTTCCGGCTCAACTGACGGTTTCGGTTCTGCTCCAGTAGACTGCGCGCCCTGAAGACCGGCGCGATCTCCGCACCGGCGACGGAGACATTTCCTGGACATGAACCGCAAAACCCTGCTCTCGCTCCTGGCCTGCTCGGCCCTCTCGGCCGTCGCACTCGGACCGAACCTGGCGTTCGCCCAGCCGGCCACCTACCCCAACAAGCCGATCCGCCTGATCGTCCCGTTCCCGCCGGGCGGTGGCACAGACATCATGTCGCGCATCATCGGCACGCGCCTGACCGAGGCGAACAAGTGGACCGTGGTGGTCGACAACAAGCCCGGCGCCGGCGGCACCATCGGCATCACCGAGGCGGTGCGCATGCCGGCCACCGGCTACGAGATGGTGATGGGCCAGAAGGACAACCTCGCCGTCGCGCCCTGGCTCTACAAGAGCCTGACCTACGACCCGTCGAAGGACCTGACCGCCGTGGCGCTGGTGGCCGAATCGCCGCTGGTGATCGTCACCGCCGCCAATTCGCCGTTCAAGAACATGGCCGACGTGATCGCCGCCGCGAAGGCCGCGCCGGACACCATCACCTACGGCAGCCCCGGCAACGGCACAACCATCCACCTCGCCGGCGAGATGTTCAAGATGGCGGCCGGCATCAAGATCACGCACGTGCCGTACAAGGGCTCGAACCCGGCGGTGGTCGACACGATGAGCGGGCAGGTGGCGATGATGGTGTCGTCCATCCCGTCGGCCATCGCGCAGATCAAGGCCGGCAAGCTGCGCGCCCTGGCCGTGACCTCGGCCAAGCGCAGTTCCAGCCTGCCCAACGTGCCGACCATCGCCGAATCGACCGCGTTGAAGGACTTCGACGTGAGTTCCTGGTACGGCGTCTTCATGCCCGCCAATGCGCCGAAGGATGTGGTCGCGACCATGAACGCGGCCATCAACAAGCAACTGTCGCTGCCAGAAGTGAAGGAAGCCATCAACGCCCAGGGCGCCGAGCCGCGTCCCATGACGCCGGCAGCCTTCGCCGCGCTGGTGAAGGCCGACCACGCCAAGTGGCAAGGGATCGTCGCCGCCTCCGGCGTGAAGATGGAGTGATCGCGCGGCCCGCCAGGGGCCGCAGCACGCCGACCGGAACCTACTTCTTGACCGGCGGCAGTTCCTTCACCGCGGCCAGCACCTTCTCGACGTGCTTGGCCGGGTTCAGGCTTTGGTAGTAGAAGGCAATCGCTCCTGTGGGAGAGATCACATAGGAGATCCGGTTGGCATACTCCGGTCGGGTCTGCATCAGGGCGTCGAAGGACTTGCTGATGGCCCGGGTCTCATCGGAGGCCACCGGAAACTTGCCCTGGCAGGACTGGCTGGAGAACTTGGCGAGCGTCTCGGGGTCGTCGGTCGACACCCCGATCACCGTGGCGCCGACCGCCTTGAAATCCTCGATGGCCTCCGCGAAGGCGTGTGCCTCCATGGAGCAGCCGGTCGAGAAGGCCGCGGGGAAGAAATACAGCACCACCGGGCCCTTCTTCAGCGCTTCGCCCAGCGAATAGGTGAACGGTTTGCCATCGAGCGCCGCGGGGGCGCTGAACTTCGGAGCCGGTTCGCCGATATCAAGCGCAGCCGCCGCTGGCAAGGACATCCCCAAACAGAGCATCATCAGCGGTATGGACCAGCGATTCGAAGCAGCCAGCAACATGTTCTCGATCCCGAAAAAACAATGACGTGCATCTTATTCCGGCAAGCCCTGCTGCGCGTGGTCGCACGGCTTTCCCTGCTCGGGCTCGTGGCCTTGGCGACGGCCTGCGGCAGCCTGCCGGCCGTCAAGCACATGGCGCCGACGCTGTCGCTCGCACCCGACCCGACCACGCCGCTGGCCAAGGTGGTGGCGGCGTCCACGCCGCCGGACGAGCATTCCGGCTTCCGCCTCATGCCGCTGGGCGTGTATTCGCTGGACGCGCGCATTGAACTGGCGCGGCGCGCCAAGCACACGCTCGACGTGCAGTACTACGTGATCGCCAACGACGGCGCGGGCGGCCTGCTGCTGCGCACGCTGAAGGAGGCGGCGCAGCGCGGCGTGCGCGTGCGGCTGTTGGTCGACGACCTCTACACCGCCAGCACCGATCAGATGCTGCTCGCGATGACGGCGACACCCAACATCGAGGTGCGGCTCTTCAACCCGTTCTGCTGCGCGCGCGGCAGCCTGCCGGGCCGTTTCGCGGCGTCGATCTTCGACATCTACCGGCTCAACCACCGCATGCACAACAAGCTCTTCATCGCCGACGGCGTGATGGGCGTGATGGGCGGGCGCAACATCGCGGACGAGTACTTCACGCTCAACAGTGCGCAGAACTTCATCGACATGGACACGCTGGTCGTGGGCAAGGTGATCGAGCAGCTGGCCAACATCTTCGACGCTTACTGGAACAGCGAAGAGGTCTATCCCATCGGCGAAATCGTGACGCCGTATGCCGGCCGGACCGTGATGGAGAGCGATTTTGACGCGCGCGTCGGCATGGGCGCGCCGCCGCCGAAGGTCGTCCTGCCGCCGACCGATGTGCTCGGCTACGGTCCGATCGGCGAAGAACTCGATGCCGGCCGCATCGGCTTCCTCTGGGGGGTGGCCAACGCGGTCGCCGACCCGCCGGCCAAGTTGCGTTCCATGACGAGCGACGAGGCCTTCGCGAGCAGCGTGACCGCACGTTTCTGGCAGCGTCTGCTCACGGCGGAGAATGAGGTTGTGCTGACGTCGCCGTACCTGGTGCCCGGCGAGCGCGGTATGGCGGGCTTCAAGCAGTTGCGCGATTGGGGCGTCGACGTGACGCTGCTGACCAACTCGCTGGCCGCCAACGACGAGCCGCTGGTGCACAGCGGCTACGTGCGCTATCGAAAACGACTGCTCGAAGACGGCGTCGACCTGTACGAGCTGAGCCCGGCGCGCACCACGCGCAACAAGCGGCTCGGCGTGTTCGGCAGCTCGCTGGGCCGCCTGCACGCCAAGACGGCGGTGGTCGACAAGCGCCTGGTCTTCCTCGGCTCGGTGAACCTCGACCCGCGCTCTGCCACGCAGAACACCGAACTGGGCTTGGCCGTGTTCAGCCCGCAACTGGCGCGGGAGATGCTGCGCATCATCAACATCAGCAAGCTCGAGAGCGCCTACCGGGTGCGCCTTGACCCGACCACCGGCGCACTCGAATGGCTGTCGATGGACGAGGACAAGGAGATCGTGCTGTACGACGAGCCGGAATCGAGCTGGCTGCAGCGCCTGAAGATCAACCTGCTCGGGCCACTCGTGCCCGAGGACCTGCTGTAGCGCTGCACGCGCCGAGCGGCGTCAGCCGCCGTGGAACTTCACCACCAACGGCACGATCAGCAGCGCCACGATGTTGATGATCTTGATCAGCGGGTTCACCGCCGGGCCGGCCGTGTCCTTGTAGGGGTCGCCCACGGTGTCGCCGGTGACGGCCGCCTTGTGGGCCTCGCTGCCCTTGCCGCCGTGGTGGCCGTCCTCGATGTACTTCTTGGCGTTGTCCCAGGCGCCGCCGCCGGTGCACATGCTGATCGCGACGAACAGCCCGGTGACGATGGTGCCCATCAGCAGCCCGCCCAGCGCCTTCGGCCCCAGCAGCAGCCCCACCAGGATCGGCACCACCACCGGCAGCAGCGACGGGATCATCATCTCCTTGATCGCCGCACCAGTCAGCATGCCGACGGCCTTGCCGTACTCGGGCTTGGCCGTGCCTTCCATGATGCCGGGGATCTCGCGGAACTGGCGGCGCACTTCCTCGACCACGGCGCCGGCCGCGCGGCCCACCGCTTCCATCGCCATCGCGCCGAAGAGGTAGGGAATCAGCCCGCCGATGAAGAGCCCGACGATCACCATCGGGTCGCTCAGGTTGAAGGTGATGGCCTGGCCGTAGCTTTCCAGCTTGTTTGTGGAGTCGGCGAAGAGCACCAGCGATGCGAGGCCGGCCGAGCCGATGGCATAACCCTTGGTCACGGCCTTGGTGGTGTTGCCGACCGCGTCGAGCGGGTCGGTCACGGCGCGCACGCTGGCGGGCAGTTCGGCCATCTCGGCGATGCCGCCCGCGTTGTCGGTGATGGGGCCGTAGGCGTCGAGCGCGACCACGATGCCGGCCATGCTGAGCATGGCGGTCGCGGCGATGGCGATGCCGTAGAGCCCAGCCAGCGTGTACGACACGATTATCGCAATGCACACGAAGATCACCGGCCAGGCGGTGGAGCGCATCGACACGCCCAGCCCCGCGATGATGTTGGTGCCGTGGCCGGTGGTCGAGGCCTGCGCGATGTGCCGCACCGGCTTGTACTGGGTGCCGGTGTAGTACTCGGTGATCCAGACCAGCGCGGCGGTCAGCACCAGCCCGACAGCACAGGCGCCGAACAGCTTCATCGCGCTGCCGGTGGGCGCGATGGCGTTGTCCGGGATGAGCCACTGCGTGACGAAGTAGAAGGCGATCAGCGACAGGATGCCCGCCACCGCCAGCCCCTTGTAGAGCGCCGGCATCACGTTCGTCATGCCCGGCGACGCCTTCACGAAGAAGCAGCCGATGATCGACGCGATGATCGACACGCCGCCCAGCGCCAGCGGGTACAGCACCGCATTCACCGGCGCGGCCGCCACCATCAGCGCGCCGAGCACCATGGTCGCGATCAGCGTCACCGCGTAGGTCTCGAACAGGTCGGCTGCCATGCCGGCGCAGTCACCGACGTTGTCGCCCACGTTGTCGGCGATCACGGCCGGGTTGCGCGGGTCGTCTTCTGGGATGCCGGCTTCCACCTTGCCCACCAGGTCGGCGCCCACGTCGGCACCCTTGGTGAAGATGCCGCCACCGAGCCGCGCGAAGATGGAGATCAGCGACGAGCCGAAGGCGAAGCCGATCAGCGGGTTGAGCAGCGACGACAGGCTCTTGTCCGGCGTCAGGTTGCCATTGCCGACCAGGAACCAGTAGAAGCCTGCCACCCCCAGCAGCCCGAGCCCGACCACCAGCATGCCGGTGATGGCCCCGCCGCGGAAGGCGACGTCGAGCGCCGGGCCGATGCCTTGCGTGGCTGCCTGCGCGGTGCGCACGTTGGCCCGCACCGATACGTTCATGCCGATGAAGCCGCAAGCGCCAGACAGCACTGCGCCAAGCACGAAGCCGACGGCAGTCGTCACGTCGAGGAAGATGCCGATCAGGATCGCCAGCACCAGGCCGACGGCGGCGATGGTGACGTACTGCTTGGCCAGGTAGGCAGCGGCGCCTTGCTGGATCGCCGCCGCGATCTCCTGCATGCGTGCGTTGCCGGGGTCTTTGGCGAGGATCCAGCTGCGGGCCCAGACGCCATAGCCGACGGCGACAAGGCCGCAGACGATGGCGAGGACCAGAGGGGTGTTGCCGATCATGCTTGCATCTCCATTCGTTCGTTGTGACTTGTGGAGACGAAAGCCCGACCCGGTGCGCAACGCGTACGGGTCGAGGCTTCCGTCGCGTTGCTTCCTCGAAGCCCGTGTCACAGAGACAGGGCC
>CALRYR010000103.1:0-10270 GCA_943372425.1 Variovorax sp. YR752
AGATCCATGCTGCCGGGCTGATCATCAAGGATCTGCCCCTGCTGGCGTCGAATTTCCGCCAGACCGCGACGCTCAGCGAGTACCTGGTGCGTGGCAACACGGTCGCCATCGCCAACATCGACACCCGCAAGCTGACCCGCCACCTGCGCACGAACGGCGCGCAGAATGGCTGCATCCTGGGCCTGGCCGCCGGTGAGGCGGTGTCGCAGGCGCTGATCGACAAGGCGATCGCCACCGCCAAGGCTGCGCCGAGCATGGCCGGGCTGGACCTCGCCAAGGTGGTGTCGGTGCAGCAGACCTACGAATGGAACCAGACCGAGTGGAAGCTGGGCTCGGGCTACGGCGTGCAGATCACACCGAAGTTCCACGTCGTCGCCTTCGACTACGGCGTCAAGAAGAACATCCTGCGCATGATTGCCCAGCGCGGCGCGCGCATCACGGTGGTGCCAGCGCAGACGCCTGCGGCCGACGTGCTCAAGCTCAAGCCCGACGGCATCTTCCTGGCCAACGGCCCGGGGGACCCGGAGCCTTGCGACTACGCGATCAGCGCCGTCAAGGAACTGATCGAGACCGGCATCCCGACCTTCGGCATCTGCCTGGGCCACCAGATCATGGCGCTGGCCTCGGGTGCCAAGACCTTCAAGATGAAGTTCGGCCACCACGGCGCGAACCATCCGGTGAAGGACCTGGACAACGGCCGCGTGAGCATCACCAGCCAGAACCACGGTTTCGCGGTCGACGAGAAGTCGCTGCCCGCCACGCTGCGCCCCACGCACATCAGCCTGTTCGACAACACGCTGCAGGGCCTGGCCCGCACCGACAAGCCGGCCTTCTGCTTCCAGGGCCACCCGGAAGCCTCGCCCGGCCCGCACGACATCGGCTACCTGTTCGATCGCTTCACGGCATTGATGGAAAAGCACAAAGCAGGAAACAAGAATGCCTAAGCGCACAGATCTCAAGAGCATCCTCATCATCGGCGCCGGCCCGATCATCATCGGTCAGGCCTGCGAGTTCGACTACTCGGGCGTCCAGGCCTGCAAGGCGCTGCGCGAGGAGGGCTACAAGGTCATCCTGATCAACAGCAACCCCGCGACGATCATGACCGATCCGGCCACGGCCGACGTCACCTACATCGAGCCGATCACCTGGCAGACGGTCGAGAAGATCATCGCCAAGGAACGCCCCGATGCGATCCTGCCGACCATGGGCGGCCAGACCGCGCTGAACTGCGCGCTCGACCTGTGGCGCCACGGTGTGCTCGACAAGTACAAGGTCGAGCTGATCGGCGCCAAGCCCGAGGCCATCGACAAGGCCGAGGACCGCCTGAAGTTCAAGGACGCGATGACCAAGATCGGCCTGGGCTCGGCGCGCTCGGGCATCGCCCACTCGATGGACGAGGCCTGGGCGGTGCAGAAGACCGTCGGCTTCCCGACCGTGATCCGCCCGAGCTTCACGCTCGGTGGCACCGGCGGCGGCATCGCCTACAACCCGGAAGAGTTCGAGACCATCTGCAAGCGCGGCCTCGAAGCTTCGCCGACCAACGAACTGCTGATCGAGGAGTCGCTGCTCGGCTGGAAGGAGTACGAGATGGAAGTGGTCCGCGACACGGCGGACAACTGCATCATCGTCTGCTCGATCGAGAACCTGGACCCGATGGGCGTGCACACCGGCGACTCGATCACCGTGGCACCAGCCCAGACGCTGTCCGACAAGGAATACCAGATCCTGCGGAACGCGTCGCTCGCGGTGCTGCGCGAGATCGGCGTCGACACCGGCGGCTCGAACGTGCAGTTCTCGATCAACCCGAAGGACGGCCGCATGGTCGTCATCGAGATGAACCCGCGCGTGTCGCGCTCTTCCGCGCTCGCGTCGAAGGCCACCGGCTTCCCGATCGCCAAGGTCGCGGCCAAGCTGGCCGTGGGCTACACGCTCGACGAGTTGCGCAACGAGATCACCGGCGGCGCCACGCCGGCGTCCTTCGAGCCGTCGATCGACTACGTGGTCACCAAGATCCCGCGCTTCGCCTTCGAGAAGTTCCCGCAGGCCGACTCGCGCCTGACGACGCAGATGAAGTCGGTGGGCGAGGTGATGGCGATGGGCCGCACCTTCCAGGAATCGTTCCAGAAGGCCCTGCGCGGCCTCGAGGTGGGCGTCGACGGCCTGAACGAGAAGACGCAGGACCGCGAAGTGCTCGAGAAGGAACTGGGCGAGCCCGGCCCCGAGCGCATCTGGTACGTGGGCGATGCCTTCGCCATGGGCCTCTCCGTCGATGAAGTCTTCGCGCTGACCAAGATCGACCCGTGGTTCCTGGTGCAGATCGAGGAGATCGTGAAGATCGAGCTCGAGCTGGAAACCATGTCGCTCGACCAGATCGACAAGGACACGCTGCTCGCGCTCAAGAAGAAAGGCTTCTCCGACCGCCGCCTCGCGCGCCAGCTGAAAACCACCGACACCGCGATCCGTGAAAAGCGCCGCGCCCTGGGCGTGCGCCCCGTCTACAAGCGCGTGGACACCTGCGCGGCCGAGTTCGCGACCAACACGGCCTACATGTACTCAACCTACGAGGACGAGTGCGAAGCCGCGCCGACGGACAAGAAGAAGATCATGGTGCTCGGTGGCGGCCCCAACCGCATCGGCCAGGGCATCGAATTCGACTACTGCTGCGTGCATGCCGCGCTGGCGATGCGCGAGGACGGCTACGAGACCATCATGGTCAACTGCAATCCGGAAACCGTGTCGACCGACTACGACACCAGCGACCGTCTGTACTTCGAGCCGTTGACGCTAGAGGACGTGCTTGAAATCGTCGACAAGGAGAAGCCGCTCGGCGTGATCGTGCAGTACGGCGGCCAGACGCCGCTCAAGCTCGCGCTCGACCTCGAAGCCAACGGCGTGCCGATCATCGGCACCTCGCCGGACATGATCGACGCGGCCGAAGACCGCGAACGCTTCCAGCAGCTGCTGCACAAGCTTGGCCTGCGCCAGCCGCCCAACGCGACGGCCCGGACCGAACCCGAAGCGCTCGAGAAGGCTGCGGCGCTGGGCTACCCCCTGGTCGTCCGCCCGAGCTATGTGCTCGGCGGCCGTGCGATGGAAATCGTGCATGAGCAGCGCGACCTGGAGCGCTACATGCGCGAAGCCGTCAAGGTGAGCCACGACTCGCCAGTGCTGCTCGACCGCTTCCTGAACGACGCGGTCGAATGCGACGTCGATTGCATCCGCGATGCCGAAGGCGGCACGCTGATTGGCGGTGTGATGGAGCACATCGAACAGGCGGGCGTGCATTCGGGCGACTCGGCCTGCTCGCTGCCGCCCTACAGCCTGAGCCAGGACACCATCGCCGAACTCAAGCGCCAGAGCGCGGCCATGGCCGAAGCGCTGAATGTGGTCGGCCTGATGAACGTGCAGTTCGCGATCCAGCAGAAGGATGGCAAGGACGTCATCTATGTGCTCGAAGTGAACCCGCGCGCTTCGCGCACCGTGCCTTACGTGAGCAAGGCCACTGGCATCCAGCTGGCCAAGGTGGCAGCACGCTGCATGGCCGGCCAGTCGCTCAAGTCGCAGGGCATGACGAAGGAAGTGACGCCGCCGTACTTCAGCGTGAAGGAGGCCGTGTTCCCCTTCGTCAAGTTCCCCGGCGTGGACACCATCCTCGGCCCCGAGATGAAGTCGACCGGCGAGGTGATGGGCGTGGGCAAGACCTTCGGCGAAGCCTTCGTGAAGTCGCAGCTCGGCGCCGGCACCATCCTGCCGAAGTCGGGCAAGATCTTCATCTCGGTGAAGAACAACGACAAGGCGCGTGCGGTGGAAGTCGCGCGCGGCCTCGCCAAGCTGGGCTTCGAGCTGATCGCGACCAAGGGCACCGCGGCCGCCATCGCGGCTGCGGGCGTTGCCTGTGCCACCGTGAACAAGGTGACCGAGGGCCGGCCGCACATCGTGGACATGATCAAGAACCACGAGATTGCGATGGTCATCAACACCGTGGAAGAGCGCCGCAACGCGATCACCGATTCGCGGCTGATCCGTACCTCGTCGCTGGCCGCGCGCGTGACCACCATCACCACCATCTTCGGTGCGGAAGCCGCCGTCGAAGGCATGCGGCACATGGACGAGCTCAGCGTCATCTCCGTGCAGGAGATGCACGCGCAGCTGGCGCAGGCCTGAGGTCGGCCGTGGAAACGCAGCTCGTCGAACTCGACCTGGCCGACTGGGCTGCGGCCACGCCGAACGACGACTGGATCGCCGCCCTCGAAGCCGGCAAGGTGCTGTACTTCCCGAAGCTCGGCTTCGACGTGCAGCACGAGGAGCGCAGCCTGCTGACGCCGAGCCTGCTCGCACCGAAGGTGCGCAACATCAGCCTCGATGCGGCAGGCACGCTCAAGGGCGCGGCCGGCGACGAGGCGGTGCAGCGCGCCACCGCGGCGATGGTCGGGCGCTTCCGCGCCCAGGCCACGCAGCTGATCCACGGCCTGCTACCGCACTACACGCCGGCGCTGCGCCTGGCGCCGACGAGCTATCGGCCGGCGCAGGTCGAAACCCGCGTGCAGTCCTGGCGCGCCGACGACAAGCGCATGCATGTCGATGCCTTTCCGTCGCGTCCCAACTACGGCGAGCGCATCCTGCGCGTGTTCACCAATGCCAACCCCGACGGCGCACCGCGTGTCTGGCGCGTGGGCGAGCCGTTCGAGACCGTCGCCAAGCGCTTTCTGCCGCGCGCCAGGCCGTATTCGCGCTGGCAGGCGAAGGCGCTGCATGCCCTGCATGTGACCAAGTCGCTGCGCAGCGAATACGACCACCTGATGCTGCAATTGCACGACGCCATGAAGGCGGATGTCGACTACCAGCAGAACGGTCCTCAGCAGACGGTGCCGTTCCCGGCGGGTTCCGTGTGGGTGTGCTTCTCCGACCAGACCTCGCACGCCGTGATGTCGGGCCAGTACATGCTGGAGCAGACGCTGCATCTGCCGGCGGCCAGGCAATACAATCCAGACTCGAGCCCGCTCGCCATCCTGAGCCGGCTGACCGGACGTACACTCGTCTGAGTCCCTCCCTCAACATGCACCGCCGAACGGCATCGTTCGGCGGTTTCGTTTTCTGGAGCAACAGAACATGAACACCATTCCCGTGACGAAGCGCGGCGCAGAAAAGCTGCGCGAAGAACTCCACCGTCTCAAGACGGTCGACCGTCCCTGGGTCATCAATGCCATCTCCGAGGCGCGCGCCCAGGGCGACCTGAGCGAGAACGCCGAGTACGAAGTCGCCAAGGACCGCCAGGGCTTCATCGAAGGCCGCATTCAGGAGATCGAAGGCAAGCTGTCGGCAGCGCAGATCATCGATCCGACCGAACTCGATGCCGGTGGGAAAGTGGTCTTCGGCACGACCGTCGACCTCGAAGAGGAAGAGACCGGCGAAGCCGTGACCTACCAGATCGTGGGCGAAGACGAGGCCGACCTGAAGCAGGGCCTCATCAACATCTCCAGCCCGATCGCGCGCGCGCTGATCGGCAAGGAGGAGGGCGACACCGCCGTGGTGCAGGCACCTGGCGGCGTGAAGAGCTACGAGATCGTCGCGGTCAAGTACCTTTAACGGCCCATGAAAGACCGCGTTGCGCTGCTGCTCGCCGCCTTCTGGTGGGGCAGCCTGAGCACCATCGGTTTCCTGGTCGTGCCGATGTTGTTCGCGCATCTCGGCAACCCGGCCGTGGCCGGCAATTTCGCTGGTCGGTTGTTCGAGGCGCAGAGCTGGGTCGCGATCGCCTGCGGGCTGATCCTGCTGATTCATTTCCGTCAGAAGGCCGACAGCGGCTTCGATGCCGCGACGCGCACGGCCATCGGCCTGGTGTTGGCGGCGCTGCTGCTCGCACTCCTGCAGCAATACGTCGCGGCGCCGCGCATCCTGGCGCGCGACAACCTCAAGTTCTGGCACGCGGTGGGCAGCGGCATGTACCTGGCGCAGTGGGCCTGCACGGGCGCGCTGCTGTGGCGCATGGGGCGTCGCGACGGCGCCTGATCCTGACCGACGCGGCCTGATCAGGCCGTCCAGTATTTCGCGATCCAGCGCGCAGGGCGGATGAACCGGAAAGCCCGGTTGCGTCGCCCGGCCAGCGCATCCGGCGGATTGCATTCGCCGTGGAACACCATCACGCGCGCACCGTCGGGCACGAACGGTTCCTGCCAGTAGTTCGTCGGCCAGGTCGGGATGCCGTGGTATTTGAAGCTCGGGCACCAGGCATCGGGCCAGTACTGCAGCTTGCCCTGCGCGTGCAGGAAAGCCGACAGGTAGGCCTGCTCGTTGCGGAACTTCGCCTGCACCGCATCCATGTTGGTGCGGAAGTGCGCCAGCACGTCGGCATGGGCGCCCAGCTCGAAGCGGTAGACCGACGAATTGCCGGTGATGCGCTCCGTGCGCCACGGCCGTGCGTAGTCGTGGATGATGAGGAACTCGCCCGGCTGTTCGAAGAAGGCGTCGAGGCTGCCGACCACCACCACGTCGAGGTCGAGGAAGAGGGCGGTGCCGCGCAGGCCGTGCAGGTCTTGCTCGAAGGTCGTCAGCTTCTTCCACGCGCGGTCCGGTTGGCCCGGGGCCACGTTCAGCGCGAGTGGCGGAATCGGCAGGCACTGCACTTCGCTGCGGATTCCCTTCGCATCGTCGGTCAGGCAGACGAAGTTGAAGTCGCCGGACAAATGCCGGCGCACCATCGCATAGAGGCGATTGACATAGTCGGGGCCGTACTTCGTGCCCCATTTCATGCAGAGGATGTGGCGCTGCCGCCCTGCGGCCTGGCGGTTCGGCATCAATCCGCCTGGTTGCGCTTCTTGGCCGACAGCGGCCGCTTCGGCTTGGCGCGCTTGATGGTGCCGCCGGGCGTGAGGCGCTGGTTGCCCAGCACGCGCAGCGTCTTGATTTCGGGGCGCTGGCCGAAGCGCTTGCTGTACTTGACGATCTTCACGTCGCGCGGGCCGGGCATGCGGTCCTCGTCGACGTCCTTGACCTTTTCAGGCTTCGGGCGCCACAGCACCAGCAGCTTGCCGATGTGCTGGATCGGCGCGGCATCGAGCTCGTCGGCCAGGGTGGTCAGCATGGCTTCGCGGGCCACGCGGTCGTCGGAGAAGACGCGGATCTTGATCAGGCCGTGGGCCTTGAGCGCGGCGTCGGCCTCTTTCTTGACAGCCGGGGTGAGCCCGTCGCCACCGATCATGACGATCGGATCGAGGTGATGGGCTTCGGCGCGGTGCACCTTGCGCTGCGCAGGGGTAAGTTGAATGGCTGTCATGGCCGTATTATCGCGAACCCCCGCCCTGTGAACCGAATGCGACCCCGCCGATGAGCACCAAAACAACCGGCAAGAAGGTCAACAAGGCCTGGCTGCACGACCATATCAACGACCCCTGGGTCAAACTCGCCACCCGGGAAGGCTACCGGGCGCGTGCCGCGTACAAGCTCAAGGAGATCGACGAAACGCTCGGGCTCATCCGGCCCGGACATCTCGTGGTGGACCTGGGTTCCACCCCCGGCGCCTGGAGCCAGTACGCTCGCCGACGACTGTCTCCGGGCGGTGCGGCGGCGGGCACCCTCAGCGGCACCATCATCGCGCTCGACCTCCTGCCCATGGAACCGATCGAGGGCGTGATCTTTCTGCAGGGGGATTTCCGGGAAGACGCGGTGCTGGCCCGTCTGGAAGAGGCGCTGGCCGGCCGCAAGGCGGATGTGGTCGTATCGGACATGGCGCCCAATCTGTCGGGCATCGCCTCGGCGGATGCGGCCCGCGTGGCGCACCTCGTGGAACTGGCGATCGAGTTTTCGCAAGCGCATCTGAAGCCCGAAGGTGCACTGGTCGCCAAGCTGTTCCACGGGAGCGGCTACGCCGAACTCACGCAGCTGTTCAAGAAGAATTTCAAGACCGTGAAGCCGATCAAGCCCAAGGCATCGCGCGACAAATCGTCGGAAACCTTCATGGTCGGCATCGGTCTTCGGGATGTCGAAACGAATTGATACCTCAATGGCCGGTGAAACCCGTGCCTTGGCTGTGGATGCTCGGGGGAAATCACCGGGTTTCGCAGCTTGAAAAGCCTAAAATGGGCATCAATTGCGTGACCTGGGCGAAATTCATTTCCCTGTCACGCGCTTTTGACTGGAGCTTCGTTTGAACAATCAGTGGTTTTCCAAAGTTGCCGTCTGGCTCGTTATCGCGATGGTGTTGTTCACTGTGTTCAAGCAGTTCGACACCCGCGGTGCCGCTGGGGCGGGCAACGTCGGCTACTCCGACTTCCTCGAGGAAGTCCGGGGCAACCGTATCAAGAGCGCCACCATCCAGGAAGGCCAGGGCGGCAGCGAGATCGTCGCGATCACCAACGATGATCGCCGCATCCGCACCACCGCCACCTACCTGGACCGCGGCCTGGTCGGCGACCTGATCGCCAACAACGTCAAGTTCGACGTCAAGCCGCGTGAAGAGGGCTCGCTTCTCATGACACTGCTGGTCAGCTGGGGCCCCATGCTGCTGTTGATCGGCGTCTGGGTCTACTTCATGCGACAGATGCAGGGCGGTGGCAAGGGCGGCGCTTTCAGCTTCGGCAAGAGCAAGGCGCGCATGCTCGACGAGAACACCAACACCGTCACCTTCGCCGACGTCGCGGGCTGCGACGAGGCCAAGGAAGAAGTGAAGGAGGTCGTCGACTTCCTGAAAGACCCGGCCCGTTTCCAGAAGCTCGGTGGCCGCATCCCGCGTGGCCTGCTGTTGGTCGGCCCGCCCGGCACCGGCAAGACCTTGCTGGCCAAGTCGATCGCCGGCGAAGCCAAGGTGCCGTTCTTCTCGATCTCCGGCTCCGACTTCGTCGAGATGTTCGTCGGCGTGGGCGCAGCCCGCGTGCGCGACATGTTCGAGAACGCCAAGAAGAACGCGCCCTGCATCATCTTCATCGATGAAATCGATGCGGTGGGCCGCCAGCGCGGTGCCGGTCTCGGTGGTGGCAACGACGAACGCGAACAGACGCTCAACCAGATGCTGGTCGAGATGGACGGCTTCGAGACCAACCTTGGCGTGATCGTCGTGGCGGCCACGAACCGCCCGGACATCCTGGACGCGGCCCTGCTGCGGCCGGGTCGTTTCGACCGCCAGGTCTATGTCACGCTGCCGGACATCCGCGGCCGTGAGCAGATCCTGAACGTGCACATGCGCAAGGTGCCGCTTGGCCAGGACGTGAACCCGAGCATCATTGCGCGCGGCACGCCTGGCATGTCTGGTGCCGACCTGGCCAACCTCTGCAACGAAGCTGCGCTGATGGCGGCCCGCCGCAATGCACGCGTGGTCGAGATGCAGGACTTCGAGAAGGCCAAGGACAAGATCTTCATGGGCCCCGAGCGCAAGAGCATGGTCATGCCCGAGGAAGAGCGCCGCAACACGGCCTACCACGAGTCCGGCCACGCGCTCATCGGCAAGCTGCTGCCCAAGTGCGACCCGGTGCACAAGGTCACCATCATTCCGCGCGGCCGTGCGCTGGGCGTGACGATGAGCCTGCCGGCCCAAGACCGCTACAGCTACGACCGCGAGTACATGCTCAACCAGATCAGCATGCTGTTCGGTGGCCGCATCGCCGAAGAAGTGTTCATGAACCAGATGACCACCGGCGCCAGCAACGACTTCGAACGTGCGACCTCCATCGCCCGTGACATGGTCACGCGTTACGGCATGACCGACGCGCTGGGCCCGATGGTTTACGCCGAGAACGAGGGCGAAGTGTTCCTGGGCCGCTCGGTCACGAAGACCACGAACATGAGCGAGCAGACCATGGAAAAGGTCGACAGCGAAGTTCGCCGCATCATCGACGAGCAGTACAACCTGGCGCGCCGTCTGATCGAAGAGAACAGCGACAAGATGCATGCGATGGCCAAGGCGCTGCTCGAATGGGAAACCATCGACTCCGAACAGCTCGACGACATCATGGCGGGCCGCGAACCCCGTCCGCCGAAGGACTGGACACCGCGCATCCCGCCGTCGAACAGTGGTGGCAGTGGCGGCGCACCGACGGTCACGCCCGACCCGGCGCCGACCGCCGCCTGAGCACCGATGCAAGGGTGCAGATCAACGGGGCCTTCGGCCCCGTTTTTTTTGGGTGCGGTGCGATGACGGCGGCTTGGCGCACCAGCCGGTTTCTGATCGATCTTGCCCGCCCACAGGTGATGGGCATCGTCAATGTGACGCCCGACTCCTTCTCGGACGGCGGCACTCACGCCTCGACCCAAGCCGCGTTGCGTCATTGCGAAGAATTGA
>CALRYR010000104.1:0-10219 GCA_943372425.1 Variovorax sp. YR752
GAAGGACATCTTTCCCCAGAACGCGTCGAGCTTGTAGCCGAAGGCCTTCGGGAACCAGTAGTTGATGCCGGCGAACAGGCCGAACAGCACGCCGCCGATGATCACGTTGTGGAAGTGGGCGATCAGGAACAGGCTGTTGTGCAGCACGAAGTCGGCCGGCGGCACCGCCAGGAGCACGCCCGTCATGCCACCGATCACGAAGGTGACCATGAAGCCGATGGTCCAGAGCATCGGCACCTCGAAGCGGATGCGGCCGCGGTACATCGTGAAGAGCCAGTTGAAGATCTTCGCCCCGGTTGGGATCGAGATGATCATCGTCGTGATCCCGAAGAAGGAGTTGACGCTGGCGCCCGAGCCCATCGTGAAGAAGTGGTGCAGCCACACCAGGTACGACAGGATGGTGATCACGACCGTGGCGTACACCATCGACGCGTAGCCGAACAGGCGCTTGCCCGAGAAGGTCGAGACGATTTCCGAGAACACGCCGAACAGCGGCAGGATCAGGATGTAGACCTCGGGGTGGCCCCAGATCCAGATCAGGTTCACGTACATCATCGCGTTGCCGCCGAAGTCGTTCGTGAAGAAGTTCGTGCCGACGTAGCGGTCGAGCGACAGCAGCGCGAGCACGGCGGTCAGCACCGGGAAGGCGGCCACGATCAGCACGTTGGTGCACAGCGACGTCCAGGTGAACACCGGCATCTTCATCATGCCCATGCCCGGCGCGCGCATCTTCACGATGGTCGCAAGCAGGTTGATGCCCGAGAGCAGCGTGCCAACCCCCGCGATCTGCAGCGACCAGATGTAGTAGTCGACCCCGACGTCGGGGCTGTGCAGGATGCCCGAGAGCGGCGGGTAGGCCAGCCAGCCGGTCTTGGCGAACTCGCCGACGAACAGCGAGGCCATCACCAGCACGGCGCCGCTGGCGGTCATCCAGAAACTGAAGTTGTTGAGGAACGGGAAGGCCACGTCGCGCGCGCCGATCTGCAGCGGCACCACGTAGTTCATCAGGCCCGTCACCAGCGGCATCGCCACGAAGAAGATCATGATCACGCCGTGGGCGGTGAAGATCTGGTCGTAGTGGTGCGGCGGCAGAAAGCCCTGGTTGTCCCCGAAGGCCACGGCCTGCTGCAGCCGCATCATGATGGCGTCGGCGAAACCGCGCAGCAGCATCACGATGCCCAGCACCATGTACATGATGCCGATCTTCTTGTGGTCGATGCTGGTGAACCAGTCGCGCCACAGCACGCCCCACACCTTGAAATAGGTCAGCGCGGCAAACACCGCGAGGCCGCCAAGCCCGACGGCGATGAAGGTCGCGATGAGGATCGGCTCGTGCAGCGGGATGGCTTCCCAGCTGAGCTTGCCGAAGATGAGCTTCGTGAGGTCGAGTGATTCGAACATGGAGATCCGGGAGAGCAATTACAGCGGTTGCGTGGCAGCGGGCACGGAGAGCGGGAACGCATCCACGGGATCGTTCACGGAGCACATGGCACCGACATAGGTGCGCGGGCGGCCGAGTTCGGCGTCGAGGGCCAGGCCCTGGCGGGCGCGCGTGGCGGCGTCCATCGAGGCGACGTTGAAGGCGCCGGGGATGCCCTGGCCGCCGTTGGCGTCGATGGCCATGATGTCCTTCATGCACATGCGGTTGGCTTCGACGCAGCGGTTCAGGATGGCGTCGTACAGGCCGGGCGCGACCGTCGCGAAGCGGCGCACCGGGTCGCGCTCGCTGGGCTTTTCCAGCTGCAGGTAGGCACCGCGGGTCAGTTCGCCGCCGGCAGCCTTGTTGCTCTGCACCCACTTGTCGAAGTCGGCGTCGTTCAGGCCGTGGAACTTGAAGCGCATGCCCGAAAAGCCCGCGCCGCTGTAGTTCGCAGAGAAACCTTCGTACTCACCGGCCTTGTTGATGACCGCGTGCAGCTTGGTTTCCATGCCGGCCATGGCGTAGATCTGGCCAGCCAGCGCCGGGATGAAGAAGGAATTCATCACCGTCGACGAGGTGATCTTGAACTGGATCGGCCGGTCGACCGGCGCGGCCAGCTCGTTGACCGTCGCGATGCCCTGCTCAGGGTAGAGGAACAGCCACTTCCAGTCGAGCGCCACCACCTCGACCACCAGCGGCTTGGTGTCGGCCGGGATCGGGCGCTGGGCGTCGATGCGGGCCAGCGGGCGGTACGGGTCGAGCGTGTGGGTGCTGATCCAGGTCAGCGCGCCCAGCGCGATGATGATGAGCAGCGGCGCGCCCCAGATGGCGAGCTCGAGCTGGGTCGAGTGGTCCCAGTCGGGGGAATAGTCCGCTTCCTTGTTCGACTGGCGGTATTTCCAGGCGAAGAGCAGCGTCATGGCGATCACCGGCACGATGATCAGCAGCATCAGCACCGTCGAGATGATGATCAGCCGCCCCTGCTGCGACGCGATGTCGCCCGACGGGTTGAGCAGCACCATGTTGCAGCCGGCCAGCAAGCTCAGCGGCAGCAGGAACAATACGCGCGGAATCTTGATGGAAGGCATGCCAGGGAATGGGAGCTTGTAATTGGGCAGGAAGCCTGCGAATCTACGCCGAACGACACCCGACCGGCATTGGACGTTTTGTCCTACGGTGTCGGAAGTCGCCCGGTACGACGCTAAGCTTGGCGTTGTTTCGCATCGGGTTTCGACGTTCGAATGCGCCGATTTTCTTGGGTTTTTGCAAAGATCTCATGACCACGTCCGCTATCGCACCACAAGGCAGCCAAATTGGCCAGAGCACCAATTCCACCGGGAGGGACATCGCCCACTCGGTAGGCGGCGACACGGAACACGTCGATCCGAGCGACATCGCCGTCGGCGTGGTGATCGGCCGGGCCTCGGAGTATTTCGACTTCTTCGTCTACGGGATCGCCTCGGCGCTGGTCTTCCCGGCCGTCTTCTTTCCGTTTGCCGACCGGCTGACCGGCACGCTCTACGCCTTCGCGATCTTCTCGCTCGCCTTCATCGCCCGGCCGTTCGGCACGGCACTGTCGATGGCCATTCAGCGCCGCTACGGCCGCGAAGCCAAGCTGACGGCCGCGATCTTCATGCTGGGCACCTCCACGGCCGGCATCGCTTTCCTGCCGACCTACGACAGCATCGGGGTGACGGCGATCGTGCTGCTGGCGGTGCTGCGCATCGCACAGGGCATTGCGCTCGGCGGCAGCTGGGACGGCCTGCCCTCGTTGCTGGCGCTCGCCGCACCGCAGAACCGCCGCGGCTGGTACGCGATGCTCGGACAGTTGGGGGCACCCTTCGGCTTCCTGATCGCCGGCGGTCTGTTCGCCTACCTCACCTCCAGCATTCCGACGGAAGACTTCCTGACCTGGGGCTGGCGCTATCCGTTCTATGTGGCCTTCGCGATCAACGTGGTCGCCCTGTTCGCCCGCCTGCGCCTGGTGGCGGCCACCGAATACTCGCGCCTGCTGGACGCCCGTGAACTGGAGCCGACCGGCATCGTCGAGATCTCGCGCGCCCAGGGCAGCAACATCCTGATCGGCGCCTTCGCCGCGCTGGCGAGCTACGCCCTCTTCCACATCGTCACGATCTTCCCGCTGTCGTGGATCTCGCTTTATTCGGAGCAGTCGGTCAGCCAGTTCCTGGTGATCCAGGTCATCGGTGCCTGCCTGGCCGCCCTGGCCATGGTCGCGTCCGGCAAGATCGCCGACCGCATCGGCCGGCGCCGCACGCTCGGCTCGCTGGCCGTGGCGATTGCCGTGTTCAGCGGCTTCGCACCCACGCTGCTCGACGGCGGCAACATCGGCCAGGACACCTTCATCCTGGTCGGCTTCATTCTGCTGGGCCTTTCTTACGGCCAGGCGTCGGGCACCGTGACGTCCAACTTCGCAGCCCGCTTCCGCTACACCGGCGCGGCGTTGACGGCCGACCTGGCCTGGCTCATCGGCGCGGCCTTCGCCCCGCTGGTGGCCCTCGGCCTGTCGGCGCACTTCGGGCTGGGCTACGTGAGCGTCTACCTGCTGTCGGCCTCGGCCTGCACGCTCACCGCGCTCTGGGTCAACCGGACGCTCGAGCAGCGCGATTGAGCCCTGCCGCGCGCCTGGCGCGGCTTATTCGGCCTCGATGCCGGCCGCCTTCACGATGCGGCCCCACTTTTGCGATTCGGCGGTCTGGAACTTCGCCATCTCCTCGGGCGTGGTCGTGAAGACCTCGGTGCCGGTCGGTTGGTAGAACGCCGCCTTGGCCGCCTCGCTCTTCGCGGCCTTCACCAGGAGCTCGTTCAGGCGCTTGACCACGGCAGGCGGCGTCTTGGCCGGTGCGTAGGCCGCGAACCAATAGCCCATCTCGTAGCCCTTCACGCCCGCTTCGGCGATGGTCGGCACGTCGGGCGCCAGCGGCGAGCGGGCCGCGCTCGACATGCCCAGCGCGCGCAGCTTGCCGGACTTCACCTGCGGCAGGCCGGTCGTGGTGTCGGTGATCATCATGTGGATCTGGTTGCCCAGCAGGTCGGTCACGGCCAGCGTGTTGCTCTTGTAGGGCACGTGCAGCAGCTTGATATCGGCCATCTGCTGGAGCAGTTCGCCCGCCATGCGGCTCGACGAGCTGCCGCTGCCGAAGCTGTACTTGCCCGGCTCCTTCTTGGCCAACGCGATGAACTCGGCCACGGTCTTGGCCGGAAATGAAGGGTTGACCACCATGATCTGCCCGCCCTTGCCCAGCCCGGTGATCGGCGCGAAGTCCTTCACCGGGTCGTAGGGCAGCTTCTTGTAGAGGTGCTCGTTGGCGGCGTGCGTGGTGTTGGTCGTGATGAGCACCGTGTAGCCGTCGGCCGGCGCCTTGGCCGCGTACTGCGACGCGATGAAGCCGCTGGCCCCCGCCCGGTTGTCGATGACCACCGACTGCTGGGTCTCGGCGGTGACCCCGTTGCCGATGGCGCGCGCGATCTGGTCGGTGGCGGTGCCGGCGGCGAAGGGCACGACGAAGGTGATGGGCTTCTCGGGGAAGGCCTGCGCCTGGCTCAGCGCCGGTGCCAGGGCCAGCGTGGCGGCAGCGAGTGCGAGGGTCGAAATTCTGTTCATGGGTCTTGTCTCCTGGGTTGGCGAAAAATGGGTCAGCCTTCGGGTGGGCCGGCGAGCAGGTGCTGCAGATGGCCCGGCACGTCGATGCGCAGGTCGAGCAGCAGGAAGGACAGCGACTTGCCGTGCGTGTCGAGGTTCAGCGCGTCGTTCACGCCGCCATCGAGCACCGCGTCGAGCACGAAGTTCATCGCGTGCAGCTTCGGCAGCAGAAAGCGCTGGACGCGGCTCGGCGCGCGGTGCCCGAACTGCGCAGCGACCGCTTCGGGCGTGACCTGCGCGACCAGCAAGGGCCACAGGTCGGGGTGCCAGGCGATCACGCTGATGTTGGAGCGGTCGCCCTTGTCGCCGGTGCGGCCGTGGGCGGCGCGGTAAAGGGGAACGGTGACCGTTGTCATGCGGCGGCCTCCACCATGGCGAAGCCGACCGGCACGCGCTCGCGCGGCAGCAGGCAGGAGATCGTGTTGAGCCGGGGCGTCAGCGCGGTGCGCACCCCGCCGCCGCCGGCCGGGCCGCAGGTGTAGAGCGCCATGACCTCGCGGCCCAGCCGCTCGGCCTCGGCACGGTCGGCATGGGCGGCCGCCACGCGCAGGCGCCCGTCGCGCGCACCGCCGTCGGGTGTGGCGGCCAGCGCACGGCCGGCGTCGTCGGCCAGGATGCTGATCGCTCCGATCAGGTCGACGCGCAGCGTGAGCCCGGGAAGCCGGTGGCGCAGCACGTCGGCCGCCAGGCGCGCCCGCGCCTCGGCGCGCGGCCCGGCGTACGAGATCTCGCCTTCGGCCAGCCAGCCGCCCTCGTGGCAGATGTTGACCTTGTAGTGCGTGGGCCGTGCATGGCCACGAACGCCGCTGAGCGCCACGCGGTCATGGCCCGCCGTACGCACCTCGGCATCGCCGATGTCGGCCACCACATCGGGCGTGAGATAGGCGGCGGGATCGTGCACTTCGTAAAGGAGTTGCTCCTTCACCGTTGCCTCGTTGACGAAGCCGCCGGTGCCTTCGGACTTGCCGATGGTGCAACGACCATCGGCCTCGATCTCGGCGATGGGAAAGCCGACGTTCTCGAGGCCCGGCACGTCCTTGTAGCCGGGGTCGGCGAAATAGCCGCCGCAGACCTGGGCGCCGCATTCGAGCAGGTGGCCGGCCATGGTCGCGCGGCCGAGCACGTCCCAGTCGTCGGGTGCCCAGCCGAAGTGCGACATCGCCGGGCCGACGGCGAGCGAGGGGTCGGCCACGCGGCCGCAGACCACGATCTGGGCGCCGGCGTCGAGCGCGGCGGCAATCGGCTCGGCGCCGATGTAGGCATTGGCGCTGACGATGCTTAGGCCGTCCATCTCCGCGCCCAGCGTATCGTGCAGCAACGCATGGTGCTCCGGTGACGACAGGTCGTCGCCCTCCACCACCGCGATGCGCGGCGCGGGCTGGCCGAGTTCACGCGCCATGCGGGCGATGTGCCGCGCCGCGGCGCGCGGGTTGGCCGCACCGAAATTGCTGACGATGCGGATGCCGTGCGCCAGGCAGGTCGCAAGCACCGGGCGCAGCATCGCGTCGAGCAGGGGTTCGTAGCCGGCCTCGGGGTCGTTGCGGCGGCGCAGCTGCGCCAGCGCGAGCGTGCGCTCGGCCAGGGTTTCGAAGATGAGGAAGGCGCGCTGGCCCGGCGGGCCGGACGCCAGCCGCGCGACCAGCGTGTCGACCACGGGGCCGGCCACGTCGGTGCGGTCGCCGGAGAAGCCGGCGGCGCATCCGATCAGCAAAGGTGCGCGCAATGGCAGTGCCGAATGGGCCTGTGATGTCATGTCTCCGATGTCTCGCTTCGGGTGTTGTCGCGCCAATGTAGGTCGGGTTTTGCCATCCGTAAAATCGAAATTTCAGATCGATTCATTCGAAACACGGATCACGCCATGAAGATCACGCCATGAAAGCGCCCGACCTCACGGCACGGCAGCTGCGGGCCTTCGCTGCGCTGGCGGAGCAACGCAGCTTCACGCGCGCGGCGCAGCTGTGCCACCTGTCGCAGCCGGCCTTCAGCACGCTCATCCGCACGCTCGAGGACGCGCTGGGCACGCGGCTGTTCGACCGCGACACACGCAGCGTGCAGCTCACGCCCGAGGGGCGGCTGTTCGAAGGCGCGGCGCAGCGGCTGCTCGACGACATGCGCGGCGCCGTCGCCGACCTGGCCGACCATGTCGAACGGCGCAAGGGCCGTGTGCGCGTGGCCGCCCTGCCCTCGCTTGCTGCCGGATGGCTGCCGGCGGTGTTCGCCGAATTCATGGCCGCCTGGCCGGGCATCACCATCAGTCTGGACGATGCCCTGTCCGACGCCTGCATCGCGCGCGTGCGCAGCGGCGAGGCCGACTTCGCGCTGGCGTCCTCCGGCGCGGGCACTGCGGCGGCTGGCGACCTGCGCAGCCGCAAGCTGTGCAGCGACCGCTTCCACCTAGTGTGCCACGCCGATCATCCGCTCGCCGCCGAGACGCGTCTGAGCGCCCGCAAGCTCGCGCCCTACCCCTTCATCCAGATGGCGCGCCACAGCAGCGTGCGCCAGTCGCTCGACGCGGCGCTGCACCCGCTGCGGCTGAACGCTGTGTTCGAGGTCGAGCACCTGGCCACCGTGATGGGGCTGGTCGAAGCCGGCCTGGGCATCAGCGTGGTGCCGGCGCTGACGCTCTTCCACTTCCGCCGCGAGTCGCTGGTGACCCGGCCGCTGCCAGTGCCGGGGCTGCTGCGCACGGTCTATCTGGTGCAGCGGCGCGAGGGCAGCCTGTCGGTCGCGGCACAGACCTTGCACGACCTGATCGTCGCGCGGCTGGGCAAGCTCGTCCTCCCCTGAACACCGCGGCCGATAATCGAACGCCCCCACGACCACTCAAAAGGCGCCCCGCCCATGCTCGACCTCCTCGTGCGCAATGCCACACTCCCCGACGGCCGCACCGGCATGTCGATCGCCGTGCAAGGCGGACGCATCGCCGAAGTGACGGCCGAGCTCGATGCGCCGGCGCACGAGACGCTTGATGCACAGGGCCTGCTGGTCACGCCACACTTCGTCGACCCGCACTTCCACATGGACGCGACGCTCAGCTACGGCCTGCCGCGCGTCAACGAGAGCGGCACGCTGCTCGAAGGCATCGCGCTGTGGGGCGAACTCAAGCCACTGCTCAAGCAGGAAGCGCTGATCGAACGCGCGCTGGCGTATTGCGACTGGGCCGTGGCCAAGGGGCTCCTGGCCATCCGCACGCACGTCGACACCAGCGACCCGAGCCTGCTGGCGGTCGACGCGCTGCTCGAGGTCAAGCGCCTCGTCGCGCCCTACCTCGACCTGCAGCTCGTCGCGTTTCCGCAGGACGGCGTGCTGCGTTCGCCGGGCGGCGTCGACAACCTGAAGCGCGCGCTCGACAAGGGCGTCGACGTGGTCGGCGGCATTCCGCATTTCGAACGCACCATGGCCGACGGCGCGGCCAGCGTGACGCTGCTCTGCGAGATCGCAGCCGAGCGCGGGCTGCTGGTCGACATGCACTGCGACGAGTCGGACGACCCGCTGTCGCGCCACATCGAGACGCTGGCCTTCGAGGCGCAGCGCCTGGGCCTGCAGGGCCGCGCGACCGGCTCGCACTGCACCTCGATGCACAGCATGGACAACTACTACGTGAGCAAGTTGCTCCCGCTGATCGCCGAAAGCGGCGTCTCGGTCATCGCCAACCCGCTCATCAACATCACGCTACAGGGCCGCCACGACACCTACCCCAAGCGCCGCGGCATGACGCGCGTGCCCGAGCTGATGGCCGCCGGCGTGACCGTCGCCTTCGGCCACGACTGCGTGATGGACCCGTGGTACGGCATGGGCTCGGGCGACATGCTCGAAGTCGCGCACATGGGCCTGCATGTGGCGCAGATGACCAGCCAGGCCGGCATTCGACGCTGCTTCGACGCGGTGACGACGAATGCGGCGAAGGTCTTCCATCTGCCGGACTACGGGCTCGAGGCAGGCTGCGATGCCAGCTTCGTGCTGCTGCAGGCACGCGACCCGGTCGAAGCGATCCGCCTGCGTGCCACGCGGCTGAAGGTGTTCCGCCGCGGCACGCTGCTGGCCGAGAGCCCGACCGCCACCGCCACGCTGCATGTGGCGGGGCGCGCGGGCGTGACATCCTTCATGCCTGCGCGAGCTGGCGACGCCTCGGTGTCGCGCTAGAGAGTCAGACCGGGGTCTTCGCGCTCTTGTCCCACGCCGAATCTCCGCGCAGGCCCAATACTGGCGACGGGCCCGTTTTGCTGGATGGCGGACCGTGATCGACAGTCCAGGAGTCCGGAGCCCGCTTTGTCATTGAGAACCTACCTGGTCGAGGACAACCCCGTCATCGTCGCCAATCTCATCGAGACCTTGCAGGAATTGGCCGATGTCGTCGTCGTCGGCTGCGTCGCCGAGGCGCCGACGGCATCGAACTGGCTGTGCGCCCACCTCGGCGACTGGGACCTGGTCATCGTCGACCTCTTCCTGCACGAAGGCAGCGGCCTCGATGTGCTGGCGGCGGTGCGGGAACGTGCCAGCGGGCAGCGCGCGATCGTCGCCAGCAACTACGCCACGCCCGAGATGCGCACCCAATGCAAGGCGCTGGGCGCCGACCGGGTGTTCGACAAGTCCACCGAGATTGACGCGCTGGTCAGCTACTGCCTGGCCGCTGCGCGATAGATGCCGTAGCCACGCGCTCGGCGATCCAGGCGGCGAAGGCGCGCTCGGCATCCATCCGGAACGCGTTGCGCGTGTGATTGCAGACGGCATGCGCCAGGCGGCGGTACTTCGGCTTTCGAACGCTGCCCATCGTGGCATCGAGGAGGTGCTCGATGGTGGCCGACTCGGGGCGGTCGTGCGGTGGCTCGAAATCCATCGGCAGGCCGCACCAGTGGCAGCGCTCGCCGAAGGTCGATCGCAGGGCCTTGATACTCATTGGATAACCTCCGCCCTACGGGCTGCGGTGCTGAGCGCCTTCGGGCGGCCGGGCGGCGCTCATGCGTCAAGTTGCGCCGCCAGCGCGGACAAGGCCTCGCCTACCGGTTGCGCCACCTTCAATGCCAGCAGTTCGTCCGCACGCGTTCGCCCAAGGTTGACGGCGGCCACCGGCTTGCCCGCGGCCACGGCGGCCTGCACGAAGCGAAAGCCCGAATACACCATCAGCGACGAACCGGCGA
>CALRYR010000105.1:0-10217 GCA_943372425.1 Variovorax sp. YR752
CAGGGCATTTCGCTGCGCTGGTTCGGCACGCTGTTCGCCAACGAGGCCTTCATGCGCGCGATCGGCACGTCACTGAAGATCGCAACCATCGCCACCGTGTGTTCCACGTTGATCGGTGTGACCGGCGCGCTGTACGTGGTGCGCTATTCGACGCGCTTTCGCGAGAGCCTTCGGATGATGCTGATGCTGCCGCTCATGCTGCCGGAGATCCTCACCGCCATCGCGCTGCTGTTCTTCCTGTATGCGAGCGGCATTGGCACCAAGACCATGTTCGGCCTCGTCGTCGGCCATGTGCTGGTGACGCTGCCCTACGTGTTCACCAACGTGGCGTCGACGCTCTACAACCAGGACGCATCGCTCGAGCAGGCGGCGCGCAGCCTGGGGGCGTCGCCGCTTCGGGCCTTCCTGCGCGTGACGCTGCCGCTGATCAAGTCCGGGATCATCACCGGCGCGCTGTTTGCCTTCGTGATTTCCTTCGATCTGTTCAACATGTCGTTGCTGCTCAAAGGCATCGGCATGACGACCTTGCCGCTGCAGCTTTTCGACTACCTGCGCTGGGATTTCGACCCGACGGCAGCGGCGGTGTCGACCGTGAGCATCGTGCTGACCCTGGCCGTGGTGATCGTGATCGACCGCACCGTGGGCCTGCGATCACTGCGTTTCGGGTGACCTGGGCCGTTGCGCTTCAGTTGCAATGCAGTGCCCATCGGCCTCCGCTGGATGCGGGTGCCCGCAAGTCCGCTAAACTCCGCGCCCTTCGCGGCCCATTTCGTCGGGCGGCGGCGCCATCGGCAACATGGCGATCTTTCAACAAGGAAATTCAGTGAACCGTATCGAACTCGTCGAGAAAATTGCAACCGCCCACAACGTCAGCAAGGCCGAAGCGGCCCGCATCGTGGAAACCTTCACCGACGCCATCATCACGGCCGTCAAGAAGGGTGAGCCGGTTCAGCTGGTGGGCTTCGGCACCTTCAAGCAAGTGGCACGCGCCGCACGCACCGGCCTGAACCCCAGCACCGGCGAGAAGCTGAAGATTGCAGCCGCCAAGCTGCCGAAGTTCGTGCCGGGCTCGGCCTTCAAGGCCGCCGTGGACCCGAAGGCTGCCAAGCGCAAGGCCGACAAGGCCGCTGCGAAGCCGGCCGCGAAGAAGGCACCGGCCAAGAAGGCTGCCAAGAAGTAAAGCGACGGCGCAGCGACGCTGCACCGCATGAAAGACGGCCCCTTGCGGGCCGTTTTTCTTTGGGGGCTCCGGCGGGAGGAACGGCCGCACGGCTTGCGGCCGGACCGACCGAATTCCTACGCAACGCGCACCGCGCGGCCTCCTAGAGTGGGTTCTTCACAGCCGTTCGAACGGCGACGCCGCATCTGCCGGCGACCACGATGAAGGATCACCACCATGGAAAACTCGAGCAATCTGCCGATCACTCGGCGAGGGCTTCTCGCCGCCGGCGCCGCGTCGGCGTCCGCGACGATGGGCGTTGCGCCCGCGACCGCGCAGAGCGCCAACCGCACCGCCGCACCGGCAGGCACGTCGGTGCAGTCGACCGTCACGATGCAGGTCAACGGCAAGACGCAGCGCATGGAACTCGACACGCGCACGACACTGCTCGACGCCCTGCGCGAACACTTGCACCTCACCGGCACCAAGAAGGGCTGCGACCATGGCCAGTGCGGCGCCTGCACGGTGATCGTCGACGGCCAGCGGATCAATTCGTGTCTCACGCTCGCGGTGATGCACGAAGGTAGCGCCGTCACCACGGTCGAAGGCCTGGGCACCCCCGACAAGCTGCACCCGATGCAGGCGGCCTTCGTCAAGCACGACGGCTTCCAGTGCGGTTACTGCACGCCGGGGCAGATCTGTTCGGCGGTGAGCGTGCTGCGCGAGATCGAGCAGGGCGTGCCCAGCCACGTCAGCGCCGACCTCACGGCCAAGCCGATGTTTTCGGCCGACGAACTGCGCGAGCGCATGAGCGGCAACATCTGCCGCTGCGGGGCCTACAGCAACATCGTCGACGCGGTCACTGAAGTGGCCAAGGAGGCCGCATGAGGTCCTTCACCTACGAACGCGCCGCGACGGCCGAAGATGCCCTGGCAAAGGCCGCGCGCACGCCCAACGCGAAGTTCATCGCCGGCGGAACCAACCTGCTGGACCTGATGAAGCTGGAGATCGAGACGCCCGCGCACCTGGTCGACCTCAACGGCCTCGGGCTGAAGGCGATCGAGCCGGCGCAGAACGGCGGCCTGCGCATAGGCGCGCTGGTGAGCAACACGCAGCTGGCGGCCAACGACCGCGTGCGCCGCGACTACGGCGTGCTGTCGCGTGCACTGCTGGCCGGCGCATCGGGCCAGTTGCGCAACAAGGCGTCGACCGCTGGCAACCTGCTGCAACGCACGCGCTGCCCGTACTTCTATGACACCAACCAAGCCTGCAACAAGCGTCAGCCCGGCAGCGGTTGTGCCGCCCTCGGTGGCTACAGCAAGCAGCTGGGTGTGGTCGGCACGAGCGACGCCTGCATCGCCACGCACCCGAGCGACATGGCTGTGGCCATGCGTGCGCTCGACGCGTCGGTGGAAACGGTGCGGCCCGACGGCGCACGCCGGGTGATTCCCATCGCCGACCTGCACCGGCTGCCCGGCACCACGCCGCACATCGAGACCGAGCTGGCCCGTGGCGAACTGATCACGGCGGTCACGCTGCCGGCGCCGGTGGGCGGCACGCACATCTATCAGAAGGTGCGGGACCGTGCGTCCTACGCCTTCGCGCTGGTGTCGGTCGCGGCCATCGTGCAGCGCGACGGCAGCGGGCGCGTGGCGGTGGGGGGCGTCGCCCCGAAGCCGTGGCGTATGGAGAGCGCCGACGCGCAACTGCCACGCGGCGCCAAGGCCGTGGCGGACGCGCTCTTCGCCGATGCCCGGCCGACGAAGGAGAACGCATTCAAACTGCCGCTGGTGGAGCGCACGCTCGCCGCGGTGCTGGCACAGGCAAGGAGCCGAGCATGAAATTCGAGACCCCCGCAGGCACCAACCCGATCGACCAGTTGAAGGTCGTCGGTCAGGCGGTCGACCGCGTCGACGGCCGGCTCAAGACCACCGGCACGGCACGCTATGCCTACGAGCAGCATGACGTGGTCGCCAACCAGGCCTATGGCCACGTGGTGGGCGCCGGCATCGCCAAGGGCCGCATCGCCTCGATGGACACGGCGCGCGCCAAGGCGGCGCCAGGCGTCATCGCGATCGTCACCGCCGAGAACGCCGGCAAGCTGGGCAAGGGTTCGCGCAACGTCGCGAAGCTGCTGGGCGGCCCGGTGATCGACCACTACCACCAGGCCATTGCGCTGGTGGTGGCCGAGAGCTTCGAACAGGCCCGCGCCGCTGCGCAGATGATCCGCGTGGAGTACACGCGGGCCGACGGCCAGTTCGACCTGGCGCGCGCCCGCGAGACCAAGGCGAAGACGACCGACAGCGACAAGGTCGTGGGCGACTTCGCTGCCAGCTTCGAGCGCGCCGAGGTTCAGCTGGATGCGACCTACACGACGCCCGACCAGTCGCACGCGCAGATGGAGCCACAGGCCTCGCTCGCGGCCTGGCGCGGCGACAAGCTGACGGTGTGGACATCGAACCAGATGATCGACTGGGCCGCGACCGACATCGCGAAGACGCTCGACATCCCGCGTGCGAACGTCCGCATCATTTCGCCCTTCATCGGTGGCGGCTTCGGCGGCAAGCTGTTTCTGCGCGCCGACATCCTGCTGGCGGCCGTCGGTGCGCGCGTTGCGAAGCGGCCGGTCAAGGTGGCGCTGCAGCGCCCGCTGATCGCCAACAACACGACGCACCGTGCGGCGACCATCCAGCGCATCCGCCTGGGGGCCTCGAAGGACGGCAAGCTCACGGCCATCGGCCACGAAAGCTGGTCGGGCAACCTGGCCGATGGTGATCCGGAAGACGCAGTGCAGCAGACGACGCTGCTCTACGCCGGCGCGCACCGCTTGACCGGCACACGGCTGACCCGGCTCGACCTGCCCGAAGGCAATGCAATGCGGGCCCCTGGCGAATCCCCCGGCCTGCTGGCGCTGGAGATCGCGATGGACGAGATGGCCGAGCGCCTCGGCATGGACCCGGTCGAATTCCGTGCGATCAACGACACGCAGGTCGACCCGGCCGACCCGAAACGCAAGTTCTCGCAGCGCCGCCTGGTCGACTGCATGCGCATCGGCGCGGAGCGCTTCGGCTGGAACAAGCGCAGTGCCAAGCCCGGGCAGGTGCGTGATGGGCAATGGCTCGTCGGCACCGGCGTGGCCGCCGCATTCCGCAACAACGTGGTGATGAAGTCCGCGGCGCGAGTCCGCTTGAATGCGCAGGGCATCGTCACGGTCGAGACCGACATGACGGACATCGGCACCGGCAGCTACACCATCATTGCGCAGACGGCGGCCGAAATGATGGGCGTGCCGCTGGAACGGGTCGTGGTGAAGCTGGGCGATTCGAGCTTCCCCGCATCGGCCGGTTCGGGCGGGCAGTGGGGCGGCAACTGTTCCACCGCCGGTGTGTATGCGGCCTGTGTGAAGCTGCGCGAGCAGATCGCGCAGCGTGCAGGCATCGACGCTGCAACCGCCAACTTCGCCGAGGGCCGTATCTCCGGTGGTGGCCGCAACATGGTGCTCGCTGAGGCGGCGGCCGGACAGGAACTCGTGGCCGAAGACGTGTTGGAGTTCGGCGACCTGGACAAGAAGTTCCAGCAGTCGACCTTCGGTGCGCACTTCGTCGAAGTCGCCGTGCATGCCTTCACCGCGGAGGTACGCGTGCGCCGCATGCTGGCCGTGTGTGCGTCGGGCCGCATCCTCAACCCGAAGACCGCGCGCAGCCAGGTGATCGGCGCGATGACGATGGGCGTGGGCGCGGCGCTGATGGAAGAACTGGCGGTCGACGAGCGCCTGGGTTTCTTCGTCAACCACGACCTCGCGGGCTACGAGGTGCCGGTGCATGCCGACATCCCGCACCAGGAAGTCGTGTTCCTCGACGAAACCGACCCGATCTCGTCGCCGATGAAGGCCAAGGGTGTCGGTGAACTGGGTATCTGTGGCGTGGGCGCCGCGGTGGCCAACGCCGTCTACAACGCGACCGGGGTTCGGGTACGCGATTACCCGATCACGTTGGACAAGCTGATCGACAAGCTGCCACCGAGCGACGCCTGAACGTCGCGGCGCGCTCGCAGTCGAACTCAGGCGCCGACGTAGCTCAGGCGGGCTTCGTGGACGACGTTGTCGCGCACGATGTCGCGGGCTTCGTCGTCGGCGAAGTCCATCAGGGCATCGCCGATCTCGTCTTCGTCGAGCGCGAACAGCAGTTCGATCGCCTCCTGCTGCGCTTCCGAGAACGTGCCGGCCTGGCTCAGGCGGTCAAAGGTCGCGGCGGTTTCCTGCGGGGCCAGCAGACGCATGTCGAGCAGCTCGAGGACATGGCGGATCTGCGAAGGGGTCAAGGGCTGCGGGTTGGCGAGAGGCTTCATGGCGATGGATCTTTCAGTGGGTTCGAGGACCGTTCCTTTGTGGCGAATGGTGTCTTGGTGGTGAAGCCCGAGCGTCGTCGAAAGGGCGATCCATGCGTGGGCCCACCGCTGCAAAGCGAGCGCGCCCGTGCGGAAAGTCTCGAACGCCCAGGGGCGGGCTGTCGTTAATCCGACACGGGCTGCCGGGGCGCCTTCAGCGCGAGGTCCCACAGCACATCGCCGCCTAGGGCGAAAGTTCTCGCCGGCGGCCGCAGTGCATCGCCCATGGCGTCGGAACGCCGTACCTGCAACCCCGGATGCCCTGCACCGATGACCACGGGTGCCACGAGGAGGTGCAGCCGGTCGAGGCAGCGCTGCTGCACGAACTGGGAGATGGTGACGCCGCCGCCTTCGACAAAGAGCAGGCGCAGGCCGCGGTTACGCAGCGCGCCGATCACGTCGGGCAGCGAGAGCTGGTTGTCCAATGCGCCATGGCGGGGCAGGGCGATGACGCTGCCGGCGCCCAGGCGCGCTTCGGCGCGCGCGCGATGGGCCGCGTCACAGACCAGCAGCGTGGGCGCCTGCCCGTCGGTGAAGACACGGGCGTTGGCCGGCACGCGCAGCGACGGGTCGAGCACCACGCGGGTCGGGTTGTCGCCCGGCACCCGGCGGGTCGTGAGTTGGGGGTTGTCCAGGCAGACGGTGCTGGCGCCGACGATGACCGCGTCGCACAGCGCCCGCAGCCGGTGCAGGTGCACCAGCCCCTCCGGCCCATTGACGAAGCAGGAGTCGCCGCGGTGGGTGGCGATGCAGCCATCCAGGCTTTGCCCGAGCTGGCCGATGGTCCAGCCCGCGTCGTTGCCTGGCCGGTCGAGCAAGGGTTTGAGCAGGTCGAACAGGGTGTGGGCATCGCTGTTCCAGCCGTGCGGCAGCGCATAGCCGTGCGTGGACGACCAGACGAACGGGTGGCCATCAGCATCGGCAGGCGCACCCTGGCGGCGTCGGCGCGCGATCTCCAGGCACCGCGCCCACAGCGCATCGGCGTCACCTTCGCCCGACAGGGCGTTCAACGGAACCGGAACAGCACGCACACGACCTCCAGTGGAACCATCGTGACGCCGACGGCGCCGGTTCGGCGCGGGCCAGACAGGAAAGTTGTAACCGAATCCTCAACTTTTCCCGGAGAGCGCCGATGAAGTAAGTGGTTTCTCCATGGATCCCTTACCAAGATCCCTTCGGCCCGCCTCGTGCGGGCCGCTTTTTTGGGGTCAGAGGATTTCCGGCTCGGTCCGGATCGAGGTGTGGTCGCGCCGGTCGGTCAGTTTGCCGATGGCGCTGTCGAGTGCGCGCCGTGCCTTGGCTTCGGCACCGCGGAAGGCCTCGTCCATGTTGTCGGCCTGGTGCGTCACGGCCACGGCCGCATGACCGATCACGTGCGCCTCGATCATGCAGCGCTTGTCGTCGGCGCCGCCCTTGCCGCTGTTTTCGTCCGACAGGTGCACCTCGATGCGGCGCACGTCATTCGAGAAGCGGCCCAAGGTCCGGCGAATCTCGCCGTCGGCCCAGGCTTCGAGCGTGGTCTTGTTGTCCATGCCATTGCCGGTGTTGATGTGGATTTCCATGCGGATTGCGTCTCCAGGTTGAGGCTGCGTCGTCGCAGCGGGCCGCGCGGGCATGAAGGCCCTTGCGGTGCGATCAACGAAGCATGGCCCACGTCGACCCGGGGTCGGCGTAGGCCAAGGGAGGCTTTTCACGCGCGGGCGGCGCGGTCAGAAGTCCACCCACGCCTCCGATTCGGACGTCGCGAGCTGCTTCGGCGTGGCGGTGCGGCGTGCCACGGCGGGCGCTGCAGCGCGTGGCGCGGCTGTCGACGCCGTGCGGCGCGCAGCGGGCGCGGTCGGCCTGGGCCGGGTCGCGCCGTCGGCGAGCTTGAACACCGCGACTTCTGCCACCAGCTGGTCGGCCTGCTCGCGCAGCGAAGACGCTGCTGCCGCCGCTTCTTCCACCAGCGCGGCGTTCTGCTGCGTGACCTGGTCCATCTGCGTGATGGCCTGGTTGATCTGCTCGATACCCGAGGTCTGTTCCTGGCTCGCCGCGGTGATCTGTCCCATGATGTCGGTCACGCGCTTCACGCTGCCCACGATCTCTTCCATGGTGCGGCCTGCTTCGCTGACCAGCTCGGTGCCGGCGCTGACCTTGCCCACCGAGTCGTCGATCAGCCCCTTGATCTCCTTGGCCGCTCCGGCGGAGCGCTGCGCGAGGTTGCGCACTTCGGCCGCCACCACGGCGAAGCCGCGGCCCTGCTCGCCGGCGCGGGCGGCTTCCACCGCGGCGTTGAGTGCCAGGATGTTGGTCTGGAAGGCGATGCCGTCGATGACGCCGATGATGTCGACGATCTTCTTGGAGGATTCGTCAATCGATGTCATGGTGCTGACCACCTGCGACACCACCGTGCCGCCCTTCACGGCCACGTCGGATGCGGAGAGCGCCAGCTGGTTGGCCTGGCGCGCGTTGTCCGCGTTCTGCTTGACCGTCGAGGTCAGCTCTTCCATCGAGGCGGCCGTCTCTTCCAGCGAGCTCGCCTGCTCTTCGGTGCGGGACGACAGATCCTGGTTGCCGGCGGAAATCTGGCCCGAGGCGGTGGCAATGTTGTCGGTGCCGGCGCGCACGCCGGTCACGACGCGCGCCAGGCTGTCCCGCATGGCCTTCATCGCATGCAGCAGGCTGCCGTCGTCGTTCGGCTGCGTCTGGATGTCGACGGTCAGGTCGCCCGCCGCGATGCGGCCCGCGATGTCGGCGGCGTAGCGCGGCTCGCCGCCGAGCTGGCGCGTCAGGCTGCGCGAGATCAGCACGCCCAGGACCAGGCCGACGAGCACGCCGCCGAGCGTCAACGAGATCAACTGCACGCGAATGCTGGCCGCGACGGCGGTGGTTTCCGCCGCCAGGGATTCGGCATTGCCCTGCTTGCGATCGACGAGGTCGGTGAGGAGGTCGTCGGCCTTGTCGGCCGCCACCCGCACGTCGCCGAAGAGCTTGGCGGTGGAGGCCCGTGCCTCGCCCGGTGGCTCGTTGCGCAACAGCGCGACGACGTCGTTGATGCCTGCTTCGTAGGCGCGCGCGGCCGCTATCGATTGCGCCACCAATTTCTTGCCGCCTTCGGTTGCGAATTGATCGCCGGCCGACTTCAGCTCCTGGTGCATGCCGTCGATCCGCTTGCGCATTTCGGTGAGCTGGCGGTCGCGGTCTTCGAGGCTCTGCGCCAGCACGGCAGAGCGGATGGCGCGGCCCGCGGCCAGCAGATGCATGTTGGCTTCTGCGGTCTTGCGCAGGCCGACCGTCTCGCGCTCGAACATCTGCGTGGCCATGTTGCTGATCTGCGTCGACTTGACAATGCCTTCGATGCCGATGACGCCGCCGATGGCGGCCACGATGGCGAAGCCGCCGAGCAATCGCGTGCTTACTTTCAGGTTGTTGAACCAGTTCAAGGGTGTTCCTCCATGATGACTACAAGGGAAACGGCCGCTGAGCGGCCGTCAGCTTTGGTTATCGGATAGGGCGGCGTGTTGTGAAGGGCACGAGAGGAAGGCAGGCATCCCTGTGATGCGTAGGACCGATCCTGCAGGCGAGGCGAGGCGCGGTTCCAACGATTTCTTATGCATCACCGGAATAAGCTGATCGCGATTCGGTCGTTCGTTTTTCTTGGGACCTCTCGCATACTCGCGTCCCTTTCTCCTGCCGCGGGCCGCCCAGGCCCTGGCAAAAGCTTTCGTGACTTCTCTTTCCCCGACCGACGCGGCCCGCAGGCCGCCGGTGATCCGCCTCGAAGCGGTCCAGAAATCATTCGCACTGCCCAATGGCGAAGTCTTCGACGCCGTGCGCGCGCTGTCGCTCGACATCCCTGAGGGCGAGATCTTCGGCCTGATCGGCAAGAGCGGCGCAGGCAAGTCCACGCTGCTGCGCCTCATCAACCTGCTCGAGCGGCCCGATGCCGGCCGTGTGATCGTCGGCGGGCGCGACCTGACCACGCTCACGCGGCGCGAACTGCGCGACACGCGGCAGAACATCGGCATGATCTTCCAGCAGTTCAACCTGCTGCAGAACGCCACGGTCTTCGACAACGTCGCCTTTCCCCTCAAGATCCACGGCCGCCATTCGCGTGCCGAGATCGAGGCGCGGGTGCGCGAATGCCTCGCGCTCGTCGGGCTGGCCGAGAAGATCGATACCTACCCCGCGCAGCTGTCCGGCGGCCAGAAGCAGCGTGTGGCCATCGCTCGTGCACTGGCGCCGCGCCCGCAGGTGCTGCTGTGCGACGAGCCCACGTCGGCGCTCGACAGCGAGACCACGCGGTCGCTGCTCGAGACGCTGCGCGACATCAACGCGAAGATCGGCGTGACCATCGTGATCGTCACGCACGAGCTGTCGGTCGTCGAGGTGCTGTGCCGCCGCGTCGCCATCCTGGAAAAGGGGCAGCTCGTCGAGCAGTTCGCCGTGGACGAGGCGCCCGCGGCCGAACGCCTCACCGCGCTGGGCCGCGAGATCGATGCGCTGGTGCGCCGGCGAGAACGCGATGCGCGCGAAGCCGCCAATGCGCCGCTGTCCACGACTGTCGCCCGAGGAATCGCCCATGCCTGAGAACATCGCCGCCATCCTGCCCGAGCTGTGGCTCGCCGCCGGGCAGACCTTCCTGATGCTGGGCATCGGCCTGTCGGCCGCGGTGCTGATCGGCGGCCCG
>CALRYR010000106.1:0-10190 GCA_943372425.1 Variovorax sp. YR752
GTACCTGGCCGACGAGGTGCTGCTGCTGACCAAGCGGCCGACCAAGGTCGCGGAGATCCTGAGGTACGACGATGCGCGACCCCGCACGCTCGAGACGCTCAGCTCGGCCAGCTTCGTCGCGATGAAGAAGCTGAGCTTGGAGATCTTCCAGCGCGAAGTGCGCCGCTGATCGTTCGCATCGAAGGAGCCGCCATGACGCCCGCCCAGACCGAAGCCTATGTCGACGCGGCCGCCGCCGCGCTCGACCTGAACCTGCGACCCGACCCCCGCCCCGGCGTGCTGCGCTTCTTCGCGCTGGCCGCCGAGATGGCGGCCGTGGTCGATGCGGTGCCGCTCGAGCCGCATGCGGAATCGGCGGTGTCCTTTGTGCCGGTGAGCCCGAAGGAGAAGGACGCATGAATGCCGACGCCTTGATCCTCAAGGACGCCGCCGCCATGGCCGACGCCGTGCGTAGCGGCACCGTGAGCGCCGTCGAATTGGCGCAGGCCAGCCTCGACCGCATCGCGGCCACCGACGGCCGGGTCAACGCCTTCACCGACGTGGTCCGCGAACGCGCGTTGCGCCGTGCCGCACAGGTTGATGCTTCGCTGGCCTCGTCGAACGGCGCACGCACCCGTGAGCTGCCGCTGCTCGGCGTGCCCTTCGCGGTGAAGAACCTGTTCGACATCGCCGGCCTGCAGACGCTGGCTGGCTCGAAGATCGAACGCGACAGCACGCCCGCGCGTGGCGACGCGCTGCTGGTGCGTCGGCTCGAAAGCGCGGGTGCGGTGCTGGTCGGCGCGCTCAACATGGACGAGTACGCCTACGGCTTCACCACCGAGAACAGCCACGTCGGGCCGGCACACAACCCGCACGACCTGACGCGCATTGCTGGCGGCTCGTCGGGCGGTTCGGGCGCTGCGGTGGCGGCCGGCCAGGTGCCGCTCACGCTGGGTTCCGACACCAATGGCTCGATCCGCGTGCCGGCCTCGCTGTGCGGCATCTTCGGCTTGAAGCCGACCTTCGGCCGGCTGCCGCGCACCGGCACCTACCCCTTCATTTCCAGCCTCGACCACCTCGGCCCCTTCGCGCGTTCGGCGCGCGACCTGGCATTGGCCTACGACGCCATGCAGGGCCCCGAAACGCAGACGCTGCGTGACCCGGGCTGCGCGCAGCGTACGGCCGAGCCGGTGGCCGCGCAGCTATCGCATGGCACGCGCGGGTTGCGCATCGGCGTGCTGGGCGGCTACTTCCGCGAGCGTGCATTGCCCGAAGCGCTGAGCGCGGTCGACCGTGTGGCCGAGGCGCTCGGCGCGCACCAGACTGTCGAGCTGCCGATGGTCGAGGCTGGCCGTGCCGCCGCCTTCCTCATCACCAATGCCGAAGGCGCCGCGCTGCACCTGGCCGACCTGCGCAAGCGCCCGCAAGACTTCGAGCCGCTGTCACGCGACCGCTTCCTGGCCGGTGCGTTGATCCCGGCGGCGTGGGTGGCGCGCGCGCAGCGCGTGCGACGCCTCTACGCCGAGCAGGTGGCAAAGCTGTTCGAGCGCTTCGACATCCTGCTGGCGCCATCGACCCCCTGCGCCGCGACGCCCATCGGGGCCGAGTGGTTCGAGCTCAACGGCCAGCGCCTGCCGGTGCGTCCCAACATGGGGGTGCTGACGCAACCCATCTCATGCATCGGCCTGCCGGTGTGCGCCGTGCCGGTGTGGGGCGCACACGCCAGCCTCCCCATCGGCGTGCAGGTGATCGCGGCGCCTTGGCGTGAAGACCTGGCGTTGCGCGTGGCGGTGGCGCTCGAGGCTGCCAACGTGGCGCAGGCGCCGGTGGCTGCGCTATGACTTGCGCGAGGTTCAAGTGCGACGGTCCGGGGCGCGATCCCGCCGACGGCGTACTCCCCTCCGCGAATGTCCCCCGCCGTCAGCCTTCGGCTGCCGGCTCCTCCTTTATTTCGCTGCGGGGAGCACGCCATCGACGTGATCGATCAGCGCTGCGGTTGATCCACGAAACAGGCACAGCGCCTCCCGTGCCGAGGGTATGGGGTGTCTCCCGCAGCGAAATAAAGGAGGAGGCGAAGCCGGGGGACATTCGCGGAGGGAGATACCCCGTGGCCTCGGCACGCTCCCCGAACGTACATCCAGTCCAAACAACCCCATGACCCCAGAAATCAACATCCCCACCGTCCTCGCCGAAGTCCAGGAAGCCTTCGCCCGCTACGAAGACGCCCTCGTGCACAACAAGGTCGACGTGCTCGACGAACTGTTCTGGAACAGCCCGCACACCTTGCGTTATGGCGCAACCGAAAACCTCTACGGCTACGAAGCGATCCAGGGCTTCCGCGCAGGCCGCCCCGCGACCGGGCTCATGCGCGAACTGCTGCGCACCGAGATCACCACCTACGGCCGCGACTTCGCCACCGCCAACTGCGAGTTCCGCCGGGAGGGCAGCGCCAAAACCGGGCGCCAGAGCCAGACCTGGGTGCGCACCGCACAAGGCTGGCGCGTGGTGGCTGCGCACGTGAGCCTGATGGGCTGATCCGAAGCGCTGAAGGCCGGGCATGTTTTATGCACACCACCTTGTATCCAAGAAAGTGATGTGAACATGCCGTTCGTTTTCAGTGGTCCTTCGGCCGCCACCTTCGTCGCGGAAGAGCCAGCGCATCGTCGCTCCGATCGGCGCCGCAGCCTGCTCAAGGCAGCGGTGCTGGCGCCCGTGGCCGGTTGGGCGTCGAACGCGCTGGCGCAGACGGCCGGTGCCTACCCGGCGCGCGCTTCGAAGCTGATCATCCCGTTCCCGGCGGGCGGCGCGACCGACTATGCGGCGCGCACCATCGGCACGGCGCTGTCGACGCAGTGGCACCAGCCGGTGGTCTTCGAGAACCGCGTCGGTGCAGGCTCGACCATCGGCACCGAAGCCGGCGCCCGGAGCGCCCCCGACGGCTACACGCTGGTGATGGGCATCCCGGCCGGCGTGACCATCGCGCCGCACATCTACCCCAAGCTGGGCTACGACCCGATCAAGGACCTGGTGCCGGTGGCCGGCTTCGCCACATCGCCGCTGGTCGTGGTGGTGCCCGTCGACTCGCCCTTCAAGACCTTCCCCGACCTCATCGCCTACGCCAAGGCGCACCCGGGTGAGCTGAGCTACGCGTCCAACGGCAGCGGCTCGCTGCCGCACCTCACGGCGGAGTGGTTCCTGTCCGAAGCCAAGCTCAAGATGACGCACGTGCCCTACCGCGGCAGCGCGCAGGCATTGCCCGACCTGATCGCGGGACGCACGCAGGTGATGTTCGACATCATCGTGTCGGCCCTGCCGCTGATCGAAGGCGGAAAGCTGCGCGTGCTGGCCGTGACCGGCGCCAAGTCGACTACGCGCCTGCCCGGCGTGCCGACCGTCGCGAGCTTCGGCTACCCGGGCTTCGCGGCCGACCAGTGGTACGGCCTCTTCGTGCCTGCGGGAACGCCCGAGGCCATCGTCCGCA
This sequence comes from Variovorax sp. YR752, assembly GCA_943372425.1. GTDB lineage: Bacteria > Pseudomonadota > Gammaproteobacteria > Burkholderiales > Burkholderiaceae_C > Variovorax. The sequence goes on from CALRYR010000106.1 coordinate 3,461, forward strand.
AGGTCGAGGCCGACGTGCAGGCGGCCACCGCTGACCCGCGCCTGCGCGGCCAGATGTGGCAGCGCGGCGCCGAGATCCAGTACCTGCCGGCCAAGGCGCTGTCGGACGCCGTGCGTGCCGACTCGCAGCGCTGGGCCGTCATCGCCAAGGCCACCGGCGCACGCGCCGAGTAGGCCTGCCGCACCGCTTTCGTTTTCTCTCCACGACCCTTCCGTTCATTCCTACCGGAGCCAACCCATGAGCCAGATCAATCGCCGCGACTCCCTCAAATCCATCGCCGCCCTCGGCGCCGCCGGCACGCTCGGCGGCTGGAGCGCCCTGGCCAGCGCGCAAGCCAAGCCGCTGACCGTCGGCGTCATCTACGTCGGCCCGCGCGACGACTACGGCTACAACCAGGCACACGCGCAGGCCGCGGCCGAAGTGAAGAAGATGCCCGGCGTGAAGGTGGTCGAGGAAGAGAACGTGCCCGAGACCGCGGCGGTGCAGAAGACCATGACCGGCATGATTTCGCAGGACGGCGCCAAGCTGCTGTTCCCCACCTCCTTCGGTTACTTCGACCCGCACATCCTGGCGCTCGCGCCGAAGAACCCCGACGTGCGCTTCTCGCATTGCGGCGGCATGTGGACCGAGGGCAAGCACCCGAAGAACGTCGGCAGCTTCTTCGGCTACATCGACGAGTGCCAGTACTTGAACGGCGTGATTGCCGCGCACATGACGAAGAGCAACAAGATCGCCTTCGTCGCGGCCAAGCCCATTCCGCAGGTGCTGCGCAACATCAATGCCTTCACGCTCGGTGCGCGCTCGGTCAAGCCCGGCATCACCTGCAGCGTGATCTTCACCGGCGACTGGTCGATGGCTGTGAAGGAGGCCGAAGCCACCAACAGCCTGGCCGACCAGGGCTGCGATGTGTTCACCATGCACGTCGACGGGCCGAAGGTCGTCGTCGAGACGGCGGCCAAGCGCGGCAAGATGGTCTGCGGCTACCACGCGAGCCAGGCCAAGCTGGCACCGCAGGCCTACCTCACGGGCGCGGAGTGGAACTGGCTCACCGCGTACAAGACCATCATCGACGCGGCCCAGGCGGGCAAGCCGCACCCCAACTTCCTGCGCGGCGGCCTGAAGGAAGGCTACGTGAAGATGTCCGCCTACGGCCCGGCCGTGACCGACGCCGCCAAGAAGCAGGCCGACGGCATCAAGGCCCAGATGATCGCGGGCACCTTCGACATCTTCAAGGACGGCATCAAGGACAACAAGGGCGCGGTGATGGTGCCGGCGGGCAAGTCGCTCAAGCAGACCGATCTCGAGCTCGAGAAGATGAACTACCTGGTCGAAGGCGTCCTCGGCTCCATCTGAGCACACGGCCATGCGCAACGCGCTGAAGGAAATCGCCCTGCCGGCCTTCGCCATCGCAGCGGCGCTGCTCGTGTTCGGGCTGCTCGTCTGGTTCGCCGGCGTGAGCCCGGTGGACGTGTGGGTGACGCTCTTCAAAGGCGCCTTCGGCGACTGGTTCTCGTGGCAGAACACGCTGCAGCGCGCCGCACCGCTGATGCTCACCGCGCTGTGCGTGGCGATCCCGGCGCGCTCGGGGCTGGTCATCATCGGCGGCGAAGGTGCGGTGGTGCTGGGCGGGCTCGCCTGCGCGGCCTTGCCTTACGCGATTCCGCTGCCGGGCAACATCGTCGGCACGGTCGCGATCTGCATCGCCGGCGCGGTGGCCGGTGCGCTGTGGATCATGCTGGCCGGTTGGCTGCGGCAGTACCGCGGCATCAACGAAACCATCAGCAGCCTGCTGCTGGCCTACATCGCCATCGGCATCTTCAAGCACCTGGTCGAAGGCGCGCTGCGCGACCCGGCCAGCCTGAACAAGCCGTCGACGCGCTCGCTGCCCGAGGGGCTCGGCATCGGCGGCATCGCGGGGTCGGACGTGCACTGGGGGCTGGTGATCGGCATCGTGGCGTGCGTCGGGCTCGGCCTGTGGCTGCGCATCACCGCATCGGGCTTCTCGGTGCGTGTGGTGGGCGGCAATCCGCGCACGGCGCAGCTGGTCGGCCTGCCGGCGACACGGCTCATCCTGGCGACCTGCGGTGTGGGCGGTGCCTGCGCCGGCGTGGCGGGCGCGGTGGAGGTGGCGGCGGTGCACACCAACGCCAATGCATCGCTCATCGCGGGCTATGGCTACGCGGGCATCCTGGTGTCGTTCATTGCGCGGCATAACCCCATCGCGATCATTCCCGTCGCGATCCTGTTCGGCGGCTTCGGCGCGGCGGGCAGCTTGCTGCAGCGGCGGCTCGGCCTGCCTGATGCATCGGTGCTGGTGCTGCAGGGCATCGCCTTCGTGCTGATCCTCGCGAGCGAGGGGCTGCGCATGATCGATTGGAAGACGCTGCTGAAGAACCGCATGCCGCGCGCGGTGCAGCCGAAGCTCACGAAGGAGACCACCGCATGACCGCCGACCAATGGATCGCTCTGGTCGCCGGCATAGTCGGCGGCGCATTGCGCGTGGGGGCGCCCTTCCTCTTCGTGAGCCTGGGCGAATGCCTCACCGAGAAGTCGGGGCGCATCAACCTCGGCCTCGAAGGCGTGCTGGTGCTGTCGGCCATGGCGGCCTTCGGCGGTGCGTACCTCACCGACTCGGCCTGGCTCGGCGTGCTGATCGGCGCGGCGGCGGGCGCCGTGCTCGCGCTGTTGCACGGCCTGCTGTGCTCGCTCGACCGCGTGAACGACGTGGCGACCGGCATCGCGCTGATGCTGCTGGGCACCGGACTCGCGTTCTATCTTGGCAAGCCGCTGATCCAGCCGCAGGCGCCGCAGTTGCCGGCCATTCCGCTGGGCTTCTGGAGCGAAAACACGGTGGTGCAGGCGGCGCTGCAGATCAATGCGCTGGTGCCGCTGGGCATCGTATTGGCGGGCCTCATGTACTGGGGCTTCGCGCGCACCCGTGCCGGTCTGCTGGTGCGCATGGCGGGCGATTCGGCGAACGCGACGCGGGCACTCGGCTATTCGGTGTCGGGCATCCGCATCGCGGCGACCACGGCCGGCGGCTTCATCGCGGGGCTCGGCGGCGCGTCGCTCACGCTGTTCTACCCGGGCAGCTGGAACGAAGGCATCTCCAGCGGCCAGGGCCTGATCGCCGTGGCGCTGGTGATCTTCGCGCGCTGGAGCCCGCTGCGCTGCGTCGGCGCAGCCTTTCTCTTCGGCGGCGCGGGCGCCATCGGCCCGGCCTTGCAATCGATCGGTGTCGGCTGGGGCTACCACCTCTTCAACACCGTGCCCTACGTGCTGACGCTGGTCATCCTGGTATTCACGTGCAAGCCGGGCAGTGTCGCCATCGGCAGCCCGGGCGAGCTTTCGTCCACACGTTGAGGAACATCCCATGAGCGGTTTCGGTGGTCTGAACAAATCCGAGAATGGCGTCGTCATCGGCCTGGTGCAGTGCCAGTTGCCGGTGGTGCGCACCCCGGAGGAACTGGCGGCGCAGACGCAGCGCATCGTCGAACTGGTCGGCAAGGCCCGGCGCAACCAGGGCACGATGGACCTGGTCGTGTTCCCGGAGTATTCGCTGCACGGCCTGTCGATGGACATTTCGCCCGCGATCATGTGCACGCTCGACGGCCCCGAGGTCGCGGCCTTCCGCAAGGCCTGCATCGACAACACGATCTGGGGCTGCTTTTCGATCATGGAAGCCAACCCCGGTGGCAACCCGTACAACAGCGGGCTGATCATCGACGACATGGGCGCCATCCGCCTGTACTACCGCAAGATGCATCCGTGGGTGCCGGTCGAGCCGTGGGAGCCGGGCAACCTGGGTATCCCGGTGTGCGACGGGCCCAACGGCAGCAAGCTCGCGCTCATCATCTGCCACGACGGCATGCTGCCCGAGATGGCGCGCGAGGCCGCGTACAAGGGCGCCGAGATCATCATCCGCACAGCGGGATACACCGCGCCCATCCGCCATGCCTGGAAGATCACCAACCAGGCCAACGCCTTCTGCAACCTGGCCTACACCGCGAGCGTGTGCATGTGCGGCAGCGACGGCACCTTCGACTCGATGGGCGAAGGCATGTTCTGCAGCTTCGACGGCACGGTGATGGTCGAAGGCGGTGGCCGCGTCGACGAGATCATCACCTGCGAGCTGCGGCCCGACCTGGTGCGCGAGGCGCGCACAGGCTGGGGCGTGGAGAACAACATCTACCAGCTGTATCACCGCGGCTATGTGGCGGTGAAGGGCGGGGCGCAGGACTTTCCGTACACCTACATGCAGGACATGGCGTCGGGCCAGTACAAGCTGCCGTGGAGCGATCAGGTGAAGGTGGTCGACGGCACCTCGTGCGGGTTCACAGCGCCGCTGCGCGCCTACAAGGGCCCGGAGTCGCACCCGCTGGTGCCGCATGTGCCGATGACCGTGCCCGACATCCCGGACCAGCCCGACTCCTCGCACCGCAAGGCGACCGGTCAATGACGACCGTTTCCGCCCAGCCTTACGCATGGCCCTACAACGGCGACCTGCGCCCGGAGAACACCGCGCTCATCGTCATCGACATGCAGACCGACTTCTGCGGCAAGGGCGGCTATGTGGACGTGATGGGCTACGACCTGTCGCTGGTGCAGGCGCCGATCGAGCCGATCCGGAAGACGATGGCGCGCCTGCGCGAGTTGGGCTTCCACATCATCCACACGCGTGAAGGCCATCGGCCTGATCTGGCCGACCTGCCAGCCAACAAGCGCTGGCGCTCGCGGCAGATCGGCGCCAACGGTGTGGGCATCGGCGACGACGGACCGTGCGGCCGCATCCTGGTGCGCGGTGAGCCGGGCTGGGAGATCATTCCTGCGCTGGCGCCGCTGCCCGACGAGGTGGTGATCGACAAGCCAGGCAAGGGCTCGTTCTACGCGACCGATCTCGAACTGATCCTGCGCACGCGCGGCATCGAGAACCTGATCCTGGCCGGCATCACGACCGACGTGTGCGTGCACACGACCATGCGCGACGCCAACGACCGCGGCTTCGAATGCCTGCTGCTGTCGGACTGCACGGCGGCGACCGACCATGGCAACCACCTCGCGGCGCTGAAGATGATCACGATGCAGGGCGGCGTGTTCGGCGCGCATGCCTATTCCGCGGCACTGCTGGCCGCCTTGGCCTGAGCCTCCTGCAAGGACCGACCTCATGAACGCTGTCGCCACCCCCATCGGCGCCTTGCCTGTCGCCACCGGCGCGCTCGCGCTCGACACCTATCAGCTCACCAAGCGCTTCGGTGCCTTCACCGCGATGGACAGCGTGACGATGCATGTCGAGCCGGGCACCGTGCACGCGCTGCTCGGCGAGAACGGCGCGGGCAAGAGCACGCTGGTGAAGTGCGTCGCCGGCTTCCAGCGCGCGGAGGAGGGCAGCATCCTGATCGACGGGCGCGAGCAGGACATCGCCAACCCCATCGTCGCGCGTGCGCTCGGCATCGGCATGGTCTACCAGCACTTCACGCTGGCGCCCGGCATGACGGTGGCGGAGAACCTGCTGCTGGCCGGCGGCAAGACGCCCGCGCTGATCGACTGGAAGAAGAAGCGCGCCGAGCTGGAGGCCTTCCTCGCGACCACGCCCTTTCGTCTCGACCTCGACGTGACGCCGTCGTCGCTCGCGGCCGGCGAGAAGCAGAAGCTCGAACTGCTCAAGCAGCTGTACCTGCGACCGCGCCTGCTGATCCTCGACGAGCCGACTTCGGTGCTCACGCCACAGGAAGCCGACGAGGTGCTGGGCCATGTGCGCGACTTTGCGAAGAGCGGGATGTGCACCGTGCTCATCATCACGCACAAGTTTCGCGAGGTGATGGCGTACGCCGACAGCGTGACGGTGCTGCGCCGCGGCAAGGCGGTGCACCACTGCCAGGTCGCCGACACCACGCCGGCATTGCTGGCTGGCGCCATGATGGGTGAGGGCGCGGCACCACCGCCGGAGGGCGACACGCCAGCCACCGAGGCGCCGACCGGCCGCGCGCTCCACACCATGAAGGCCGTGGCCGCCGATGCGCCGGTTGCGCTGAACGTCGACCGCCTGCAGGCCATGGGCGACCGCGGCACGCTGGCCGTGCACGATCTGAGCCTGTCGGTGAAGGCGGGCGAGATCCTCGGCGTGGCGGGTGTGTCGGGCAACGGCCAGCGCGAGCTGGTCGAAGCGCTGGTCGGCCAGCGTGCGCGCTTGTCGGGCAAGGTCACGGTGATGGGCCAACCTTACGCCGCGACCCGCAGCGAGAACCGCGAACTGAAGGTGCGCAGTCTTCCGGAAGAACCTCTGCGCAATGCCTGCGTGGGTGACCTGAGCGTGGCCGAGAACATGGCGCTGCGTGACTTCGATCAGGCACCGCTCGCGCGCGGCGGCATGCTGAACTTTCCGATGTGGCGCAGCCGTGCCCGTGAATGGATCCGCGAATACGGCGTGAAAACGCAGGGCGAGGGCGCACCGATCCGCAGCCTCTCGGGCGGCAACGTTCAGCGCGCCGTCCTGGCACGCGAATTGGCGGGCGACATCAACGTGCTGATCGCGGCCAACCCGGTGTTCGGCCTCGACTTCGCCGCCGTCGCGGAGATCCACTCGCGCATCGTGCAGGTGCGGGAGAAGGGCGGGGCGGTGCTGCTGATCAGCGAAGACCTCGATGAGCTGCTGGAGCTGTCGGACCGCATCGTCGTGATGAGCGAAGGGCGCGTGGTGTTCGAGACAGTGGCGGCGACGGCGGAGCGGCGT
>CALRYR010000107.1:0-10130 GCA_943372425.1 Variovorax sp. YR752
TGGCCGACGTCGGCGCGGTAGTGCCAGCAACGCTCGCACTTGGTGTCGGTGCTGGGCGTGATCACCGTGGCGGCGGCGTCGCCGGCCAGCAGATCGATCGCCGACGTGATGAAGACGAACTTGAGGTCGTCGCCCAGCGACGCCAGCAGCGCGTGGTCTTCCGGCAGCACCGTGAGCGCGACGTTGGCCTGCAGCGACGAGCCGACCTGGCCGGTGCCGCGCACCGATTCGATCTCCTTGTTCACGCCGTCACGGATCTCGCGGATGCGCGTCCATTTGGCGAGCAGGCCGTCGTCCGGCGTGCCGAGGTCGCTGTAGACCTGCGTGAAGATCGAGTCGCCCGGCTGGCCGGTGCCCACCAGCTTCCACGCCTCTTCGGCAGTGAAGCTGAGGAAGGGCGCCATCCAGCGCAGCATCGCCTGCGTGATGTGCCAGAGCGCGGTCTGCGCGCTGCGGCGCGCGTGGGAGCCGGGCGCGGTCGTGTAGAGTCGGTCCTTGAGCACGTCGAGGTAGAAGCCACCCAGGTCTTCCGAGCAGTAGAGCTGCAGCTTGGCGACCACCGGGTGGAACTCGTACACCTTGTAGTGGGCCAGCACCTCGGCCTGGAACTGCGCCGCGCGGCTGAGCGCGTAGCGGTCGATCTCCAGCAACTGGTCGAGCGGCACCGCGTCCGTGGCAGGAACGAAGTCGCTGGTGTTGGCCAGCAGGAAGCGCAGCGTGTTGCGGATGCGGCGGTAGGCGTCGACCACGCGCGCGAGGATCTTGTCGTCGCCCGCGATGTCGCCCGAATAGTCGCTGGCTGCGACCCACAGGCGGATGATCTCCGCGCCCAGCTTCTTGCTGATTTCTTGCGGGTCGATGCCGTTGCCGAGCGACTTGCTCATCTTGCGGCCCTGGCTGTCGACGGTGAAGCCGTGCGTCAGCAGGCCGCGGTAGGGCGCCCGGCCTTCGAGCGCCGAGGCCAGCAACAGCGACGAGTGGAACCAGCCGCGGTGCTGGTCGTGGCCTTCGAGGTACAGGTCGGCCTCGGGGCCGGCATCGTGGTGCACCGTGGGGTGCGTGCCGCGCAGCACGTGCCAGAAGGTCGAGCCCGAGTCGAACCACACTTCCAGGATGTCGGTGCTCTTGGTGTAGCTCGGTGCGTCTTCGGCACCGAGGATCTCTTCGACGGTCACGCGGCTCCAGGCCTCGATCCCGCCCTTCTCCACGATGTCGGCGGCCTGGTCGAGGATCTCCATGGTGCGCGGGTGCAGCTCACCCGAATCCTTGTGCAGGAAGAAGGGGATCGGCACGCCCCAGCTGCGCTGGCGCGAGATGCACCAGTCGGGCCGGCCGGCGATCATGTCGTGCAGGCGCGCCTTGCCGTTCTCCGGGTAGAAGTGCGTCTTCTCGATGGCTTCGAGCGCGGTCTGGCGCAGCGTCAGCGGCGCCTTATCCTTGGTGAACACGCCTTCGCCCTCGTCCATGCGGATGAACCACTGCGCCGCGGCACGGTAGATCACCGGCGTCTTGTGGCGCCAGCAGTGCGGGTAGCTGTGGGTGATGCCCTCGGTGGCCACCAGGCGGTTCGCGTCGCGCAGCGCGGCGATGATCTCCGGCACGGCCTTCCAGATGTGCTGGCCGCCGAACAGCGGGAAGTCGGGCGCATAGGTGCCGTTGCCCTGCACCGGGTTCAGGATGTCGTCGTAGGCCATGCCATGGGCGACGCAGGAGTTGAAGTCGTCCACGCCGTAGGCGGGCGAGGAGTGGACCAGGCCGGTGCCGTCGGTCGCGGTCGCGTAGTCGGCCAGGTAGACCGGCGCCAAGCGCTTGTAGCCCTGCACCCCGTTCTCGTCCGCGACGTCGTACAGCGGATGCTCGAACTCCAGCCCGCCCAGCGCCTCGCCCTTGACGGTGGCCAGCACCTTGCCGTCGAGCGCGTAGCGGTTCATGCACATCTCGACCAGCGAGGTGGCGAGGATCAGCAGGCCGCGCTCGGTGTCGACCAGCGAATATTCCAGCTCGGGGTTCAGGTTGATCGCCTGGTTCGCCGGGATGGTCCAGGCGGTGGTCGTCCAGATGACGGCGAAGATATCGCCCAGCACGTCCGGGCGGCCGAAGGCGGCCAGCACCTTCTCGCGCTCGTGCGCCTTGAAGGCCACGTCGAGGGTCTGCGACTTCTTGTCGGCGTATTCGATCTCGAACTCGGCCAGCGACGAGCCGCAGTCGAAGCACCAATACACCGGCTTCAGGCCACGGTAGACGAAGCCGCGTTCGATCACGCGCTTGAAGGCGCGCAGTTCGCCGGCCTCGTTGGCGAAATCCATCGTCTTGTACGGATGGTCCCACTCGCCCAGCACGCCCAGGCGCTGGAAGTCGACCATCTGCTGGGCGATCTGCTCGGTCGCGAAGGCGCGGCTCTTGGCCTGCATGTCGTCGCGGCTCAGGTTGCGGCCGTACTTCTTCTCGATGGCGTTCTCGATCGGCAGGCCATGGCAGTCCCAGCCCGGCACGTAGAGCGCGTCGAAGCCCTCCAGCTGCCGCGCTTTGGTGATCATGTCCTTCAGGATCTTGTTGACGGCGTGACCCATGTGGATCTGGCCGTTGGCGTAGGGCGGCCCGTCGTGCAGGATGAACTTGGGCGCGCCGGCGCGGGCCACGCGCAGCCGCTTGTACAGGCCTTCGTCCTCCCATTCCTTGACCCAGCCCGGCTCGCGCTTGGCCATGTCGCCGCGCATCGGGAAAGGGGTGTCGGGCAGGTTGAGGGTGGCGCGGTAATCGGTGCCGCCTTCGGGTTTGTTGTCAGCCATGGGGGTTCCAGAGGTCTGCGCTGCAAGGGCAGCGCTCGAAGAATCGAGGGGGCGTGGGGCGCTGGTGTGACAGAGCGCATCCGCACGCGGCGGAGGGGACGGTTCCGCTTTAAATTCGGTCGCGCGTGGTCTGACGGTGGGTGGAAGCGAAGAACGCACGCGCATCGTTGCCATCCTTGGCGATCCCTGCGGTGAGGGCTTCGAGGCTGGTGTAGCGCAATTCGTCGTGCAGTTTGTGCAGCAGTTCCACGCGGACGATTTTACCGTAGGCCCCTTCCGGCCCCAGTTCGGCAGGCCAATCCAGGCAATGCGTCTCCAGCAGCACCCGGCCGGCGTTCACGTCGTTGGCGTCCAGCGAAGGCCGCACGCCGAGGTTGGCCACGCCCTTGAGCGGCTGGGGCGTCAGCCCGTGCACCAGCACCGCGAAGATGCCGCTGGCCGCCGGCTTCCAGTGCTTGAAGCGCAGGTTGAGGGTGCGGAAGCCATCGTCCCTGCCGGGCGCCGAGGCACCCAGCGCGCGCCCCAGCTTGCGGCCATGCACCACGTGGCCCGAGATGGCGTAGGGCCGGCCCAGCAGCGTGTGGGCGTCGGCCATGCGGCCTTCGGCCAGCGCGTCGCGCACGGCCGAACTCGACACGCGCAACCCCTTCACCTCGTAGCTGTTCATGCGGGCGACGTCGAAACCGTGCCGGTCGCCGGCAGTGTCGAGCATCGCGTAGTCGCCCGCGCGCTTGGCGCCGAAGCGGAAATCGTCGCCCACCAGCACGTAGCGTGCGCCCAGGCCGTCGAGCAGCACGTTTTGGATGAATTCATCGGGCGTCTGGGACGCCAGCCGGGCGTCGAAGGGCAGCACGATGGTCTGCGCCACGCCGCAGTCGGCCAGTTCGCTCAGCTTGTCGCGCAGGGTGCCGATGCGCGCCGGCGCCAATTCCGGCCGCTTGTTCACCGCCGCGAAGTAGTCGCGCGGATGCGGCTCGAAGGTGAGCACGCAGCTCGGCAGGCCGCGCTGGCGCGCCTCGGTCTGGAGCAGCGCCAGCATGGCCTGATGGCCACGGTGCACGCCGTCGAAATTGCCGATAGTCAGGGCGCAGGCCGGAGCCACGCCAGGATGCCGAAACCCGCGAAAAACCTGCATGGAACGATCTGTTTTTGATAGCGCCGCATGCCCGTGGAACGGGCGGGACCGGGCGGTTTGTCACAAAGCCGGTATATTGTGACGCAGTGCGTTGTTGCGCGCGGCCTCCGGGTCGTGCGGCGGCGCACAGGTCTCTCCGTGTTCTTCCCTTGTTTTCGAGGAGGCGTGTGTGAAGGTCTTGAAGCTGTCGGCCCAAGGGCTGCCCCAGTCGTGGATTTCGCTGGAAGAAGCGGTGCTCCACTACGCGGCGGACGAGGTGCGCTGGGAGGTCGGTGCACAGGTGGCGGTGTTCCGCGGCGGGCATAACGCCGTCACGGGGATGCAGTCGCAGATCGCGATCAACAGCATCATCGGCACCAAGGGCGTGCCGCGCATCAACCCCTTCACGCAGCGCCCGGGCCTCACCAACGGCAAGTTGTTCGCCCGCGACCGCAACATCTGCGCCTACTGCGGCTGCCATTTCCACGAAGACGAGCTGACCCGCGAGCACATCATTCCCTTCGCGCAGAAGGGCATCGACACGTGGATGAACGTCGTCACCGCCTGCGAGCCCTGCAACCACCGCAAGAGCAGCCGCACGCCGGAGCAGGCCGGCATGCCGCTGCTGTACACACCCTACGTGCCTAGCCTGTGGGAAGACTTCATCCTGCGCAACCGCCGCATCCTGGCGGACCAGATGGAGTTCCTGATGGCGCATCTGCCGCACAGTTCACGCCTGCACGGCTGAGGCCGCAGCGCCCTCAATACGTCAGCTCGAGCACGCTGATGTGGCCCTGCGCCAAGGGCCAGTTGAGGCCGGCGAGGCGTTCGCCGTTGAACTCGGCAGCGACGCTGCGTTGTGCATCGGCCGGCAACTTCAGCTTCGAACTCGCCACACCGGCGCCGCGCGGTGGCACGCCGGGCAGGGTGCTCTGGCCGTCGAAGCGCATCGTGTCGCGCTGCGCATCGAAGTAGCCGCGTGGCCGCGTGAAGATCACGAGGGCCTTGGCGTCCTGGTCGGCTGCGGCAATGCGTTCGGGGCGGAGGTTGACGACGCGGCTCGACCGCGGGAACGGTGAGCGGTAGATGTGCGTCGCCGCATAGCCCGGCGCACTCACGACGAATTCGTAGCCGGTGCCGGCCTCGGCGACGAGCGGCCCCCAGCGTCCGTCACTGCCGATGGCACGGTCCCACACCGCTGCACCGCGCCGCACGCCGGTGTCGCGCTCGACGGCGAACACGGTCACGCGCGCCCCGGCGATCGGCAGGTTGTTGGCGAAGTTGCCGCTGGCCGGTCTCAGCGGGTCGAGACCCAGGCCCGTCACGCGGCCCGACAGTGCGATCACCGATTCGGCCGCTGGCTGCAGCGTGCGCGGCGCCTCGCCGGTGAGGAAGCGCCACATGGCGTCGAAGGCGGCCGGCGAGAAGGCGGTTTCGCGATGGTCGGCGCGCGGCAGCACGAGGTTCGTCGCGCCCTTCAGCGCAGGCCCGTCGTGGCTGACGTTCGTCGGCTTGCCCGGCGCGCCGATCCAGGTGCCCTCAGGTTGCGCGTACTTGTCGTTGCTGTCGGAGCGCAGCGTGAGCCAGCGCACGCCGAGGGTGACCTCGTCGCCGTTCGGTCCCTTCGGCGCATTGAGCTGCCGGAGGAAGGGCGACAGCGCCGAGAACTCGCTGCCTTCGTTGAAACCGGGGATCGACCAGATGCCGTGCGCCGGGTTGCCGCCCAGCACGACGTGGCTCACCACGCGGTCGCCGCCGCCGTTCTGCACGTAGTTGCGGATCGTGTTGCCGCCGCGCGAGTTGCCGATGAGGATCAGCTTCGGGGCGCCGGTGGCCTGCAGCACGCGCTCGACCTCCGCCTTCAAGAAAGCCATCGACTCGGCGGTGGAACTGCGGCCGGGCTGCATGACCGCGTCGTTGTCGCGTGCGAGCGGCATCGGCTGGTCGAAGGCGAAGAGCCGATCGCGCGGCCAGCCGTTCGATTCGAAGCGCCAGATCGTCGTCTGCCACAGCGCGGCCGAGTCCCCGTTGCCGTGCACGAAGACGATGGGCGGGCGCTGGGTGGTCGTCGACGTCACGGCACAGGCGGCAAGCAGGGGGGTGGAGAGGCCAGCGGCCAGGAGGTTGCGTCGGGTGGTCATTGTGCGGAAATCCTCTCGATGAAAAACGCCCGCCGGCGCAAGGCGGGCGGGCGTGGTGCTGCGGGGCGTGACGCTCAGGCGAAGACGCCGGCCGTCTCCTCCATCCGGTTCGAGACCTCGCCCAGGTGATGCAGCGTGTCCCCGAAGGTCATCTCCATCTGCGTCAGGCGCTTGAAGTAGTGGCTCACGATGTACTCGTCGGTCACGCCGATGCCACCGTGCAGTTGCACCGCGTTCTGGCCGACGAAGCGCATCGAGACGCCGAGCTGGTACTTGGCGCGTGCCATCGCCTGGCGGCGTTCGGCGGCGGGCGCATTGAGCTTGAGGCTGGCGTAGTAGCTCATCGAGCGTGCCAGCTCGAGCTGCATCTTCATGTCGGCCACGCGATGGCGCAGCGCCTGGAAGCTGGCGATGGTCACGCCGAATTGCTTGCGCGTGTTCATGTACTCGACGGTCACGGCCAGCGTCTTGTCCATCACGCCCACGGCTTCGGCGCAGACCGCGGCGATGCCGATGTCGACCGCATGCTCGAGCGCCGTGATGCCGTCGAGCGTGACCAGCGCGGCCGCTGCCTTGTCGAACACGACCTCGGCGGCACGGCCGCCGTCCTGCGTGCCGTAGCCGCGTGCGGCGACGCCATCCGCGCTGCGCTCCACGAGCAAGAGCGCGATCTTGCCGTCGACGGTGGCGGGCACGAGGTAGGCGTCGGCCTGGTCGCCCGCAGGCACGACGCTCTTGGTGCCCGAGACGGTCCAGCCGTCGCCGGCCTTCGTGGCCTGGGCCTCGCACACGTCGAGCCGGTAGCGCGCCTTGCGTTCCTGCTGGGCCAGCACGACCAGTGCTTCACCGCCAGCGATGCGCGGCAGCCAGGCGGCTTTCAGGTCGGCGCCCGCATAGCCGCTGAGCACGCCACCGGCGATCAGCGTCTGCGCGAAGGGCTCCAGCACGATGCCGCGCCCGAGTTCCTCCATCACCACCATGCCGGCCACCGGCCCCATGCCAAGGCCGCCATCGTCTTCGGCGATGTAGAGGCCGCCCAGGCCCAGCTCGGACAGTTCGTCCCACGCCTCGCGCGAGAAGCCGCCGGCGGCTTCGATGCCGCGGCGGCGCTCGAAGTCATAGCCCTTGTCGACCCACTTGCGGACGGCGTCGCGCAGCTGTTCCTGATCGTCGGAAAAATCGAAGTCCATGTCTTGTCTCCTCAGCCCAGCACCGTCTGGGCGACGATGTTGCGTTGCACTTCGTTCGAACCGCCGTAGATGGTGGTCTTGCGCATGTTGAAGTAGTTCGATGCGAGCGGCGCCAGGCCGACGTGTCCGCCGGGGTAGTCGCCCTGCCAGCCGGCATGCATCGCCTCGCGGATCAGCGGCAGCGAGTAGGCGCCGCCGGCGAGCATCATCAGCTCGGTGTAGCGCTGCTGGATCTCGCTGCCCTTGATCTTGAGGAGGCCGGCGATGTCGAGCGAGTTCTTGCCCGAGCTGGCGGCCGACAGCACCCGCAGCACCAGCATTTCGAGTGCGACGACATCGACTTCGAGCTTGGCGATCTCGTCGCGGAAGCGCAGGTCGTCCCACAGGCCTTCGGTCTTGGCGATGCGCTTGAGGCGTTCGAGCTCGCGCTTGGCGCGGTTCACATCGGCGATGTTGGTGCGCTCGTGCGAGAGCAGGTGCTTCGCGTAGGTCCAGCCCTTGTTCTCTTCGCCGATCAGGTTCTCGGCCGGGACCTCGACGTTGTCGAACCAGACTTCGTTGACTTCGACGCTGCCGTCGAGCAGCTTGATCGGGCGCACCGTGACGCCGGGTGACTTCATGTCGAGCAGCAGGAAGCTGATGCCGGTCTGCGGCTTGCCTTCGCTGCTGGTGCGCACGAGGTTGAACATCCAGTCCCCGTACTGACCCAGCGTGGTCCAGGTCTTCTGGCCGTTGACGATGTACTTGTCGCCTTGGCGCTCGGCCTTGGTCTTGAGCGACGCCAGGTCGGAGCCCGAGCCCGGTTCGCTGTAGCCCTGGCTCCACCAGACTTCGCCGCTGGCGATGCCGGGGAGGAAGCGTTGGTGCTGCTCGGGCGAGCCGAAGGCCTGGATCACCGGCGCGACCATCACCGGGCCGAAGGGCACGATGCGCGGGGCGCCGGCGAGCGCGGTTTCTTCTTCGAAGAGGTGACGCTGCACGGCCGTCCAGCCGGGGCCGCCGAATTCCTTGGGCCAGCCGTAGCCCAGCCAGCCCTTCTTGCCGAGGATCTTGGCCCAGTTCTGCAGATCGTCGCGCGTCAGTTCGAGCGCGTTGTGCACCTTGTGGGAAATCTCGGTGGGGAGGTTCTCCTTGACCCAGGCGCGAATCTCTTCGCGGAACTTCTGTTCCTCGGGTGTGAAGCTCAAATCCATGCGTGCCTCGCTGTGTTGGTCCGTCGCCGCGAGGGACGCGGCGTGTCTCCGGAGTCCGACTTTTTAGCACGCTCGTGCGCCGGGCAGGTGTCTGCGCTGCGACATCAGGCCCGCCGCCGGTCGGCGCGTGGCCCACGGATAATCCCGCCTCCCATGAAGAACATCGTGATCCTGATTTCCGGCGAAGGCTCCAACATGGCGGCCATCGTGCGTGCCGCGGAACAGGGGCGGTGGGCCGAGCGCTTCGGCGCGCGTGTGGCCGCCGTGCTGAGCAACCGGCCCGAAGCCGCCGGCCTGGCCTTCGCGCGCGAACGCGGCATCGCCGCCGCGGCCGTTTCGCACAAGAACTTCGCGACGCGCGAGGCCTTCGATGCTGCGCTTGCCGCGGCTATCGAGCCGTATGCGCCGGCGCTGGTGGTGCTGGCCGGCTTCATGCGCATCCTGACGCCGGGCTTCGTCGAGCGCTATGCGGGCCGCCTGGTCAACATCCATCCGTCGCTGCTGCCGGCGTTTCCGGGGCTCCACACGCACCAGCGGGCGATCGAGGCGGGTTGCCGCGTGGCCGGTGCCACGGTGCACCAGGTCACGGTCGAACTCGACCACGGGCCGATCCTCGATCAGGCGGTGGTGCCGGTGCTGGCCGACGACACGCCGGCCGTGCTCGCCGAGCGCGTGCTGACGCAGGAGCACCGGCTCTATCCGCGCGCCATCGAGGGCTGGCTGCGGCGCGGCTGAGCGAGGCGGGCTGGCGAGCTCAGACCTTGCGAAAGCGCGGCTGCACCACGCCGTCGATGTCGACCGTCTCCAGGAACATGGCCGCCGGGCGCACCCAGAGGCCGCGCTGACCGTAGAGCGCGCGGTAGAGCGTCATCGGCTCCAGCGTCTCGCTGTGCCGCACCGTGTCGACGACTTCGTACTCGCCGCCCTTGTAGTGGCGGTACAGGCCGGGCGGGGTTTCGATCAGGGGTGGCAGGTCGTCGTCGTTCATGGGCATGGAAGGCAAGGAAAAAGGCGATTGGCATTCTCGCGCCGGACATCGCGGGCGCGGCTGAGACAATCGGGGCATGCATCCCAAAGTTTTGTTGGAGGCCTGCGCCGATCTGGTCGGCCTCGTCCTGAAGTTCGATCACCCGGCCGATCAGGTCGTTTCCCGTTTCTTTCGCGACCACCGCGAACTTGGCCCGCGCGAGCGTGCGACCCTGGCCGAGACCGTCTACACCGTGCTTCGCAAGAAGCTGCTGTTCGATCACCTGTCGCCCTCGGGCACGGGTTCGAAGGAGCGGCGCATGGCGATCCTGGGCTTTTACGGCCCGCGCGATTTCCTGAAGAGCGCCCTCAACGACGTGGAAAAGCGCTGGCTCGACAACTGCGACGCCGTTCGGCCCGACGATCTGCTGGAGCGTCACCGTCACAACCTGCCCGAATGGCTCGTGGCGCCACTCAAGGCGCAATTGGGCGACCAATTCTGGGCGTTGGCCGAGAGCCTGCAGCAGCCGGCGCCGTTGGACCTGCGGGTGAACGCGCTGCACGACAAGCGCGCCGACGTCCAGAAGGAACTCGCAAAGGTCTCGATCAAGGCGTTGCCGACACCGTTCTCGCCCTGGGGCTTGCGCATCGACGGCAAGCCGGCGCTGACCAAGCTCGACGCCTTCACGCGCGGCGCCATCGAGGTGCAGGACGAAGGCTCGCAACTGCTGGCGCTG
>CALRYR010000108.1:0-10100 GCA_943372425.1 Variovorax sp. YR752
CGATAGAATGAATTTCATGGCAACCCGAAACCCCCCGAAACCCGCCACACCGCCGGCCCAGAAGCCTGCGGGAGGCGATGGCGATTCGGTCGTCCTGGAGCGTCGCCCACAGAAAACGGCACCGCCGCAAATGTTTCAGGTGGTGATGCTCAACGACGACTACACCCCGATGGAATTCGTGGTCGTCGTCATTCAGGAGTTCTTCAACAAGGACCGTGAAACGGCGACCCAGATCATGTTGAAGATCCATCTCGACGGCCGTGCTGTCTGCGGGGTGTATTCCCGCGACATGGCCGCCACCAAGGTCAATCAGGTGATGGAAGCAGCCCACCAGGCCGGGCATCCATTGCAGTGCGTCAGCGAGCCGGTTGAATAAACCGCACGCTGACCCATCTGAGTATCTATTTACAGCAAGGCAAAAGGAAATCACATGATTGCCCAGGAACTGGAAGTCAGCTTGCACATGGCCTTTGTCGAGGCCAGGCAGCAGCGCCACGAGTTCATCACGGTAGAGCACCTGCTGCTCGCTTTGCTGGACAACCCGAGCGCCGCAGAGGTTCTGCGCGCCTGCTCGGCCAACGTCGACGACCTTCGCGCGTCGTTGACGAATTTCATCAAGGACAACACGCCACAGGTGGCCGGGACCGACGACGTCGACACCCAGCCGACCCTCGGGTTCCAGCGCGTGATCCAGCGCGCCATCATGCACGTGCAGTCCACCGGCAACGGCAAGAAGGAAGTGACCGGCGCCAACGTGCTGGTCGCGATCTTCGGCGAGAAGGATTCGCACGCGGTGTACTACCTCCACCAGCAGGGCGTGACCCGACTGGACGTGGTGAATTTCATCGCGCACGGCATCAAGAAGAGCGACCCGCCGGAAGCTGCCAAGGGCAGCACCGAATCGTCGTCGAACGAGGGCGAGGAGGGCGGTGGCGAAAAGAACGAAAAGGCCTCGCCGCTGGAGCAGTTCACCCAGAACCTCAACCAGATGGCCAAGGACGGCAAGATCGATCCGCTCATCGGCCGCGAGTACGAGGTCGAGCGCGTGATCCAGATCCTGTGCCGCCGGCGCAAGAACAACCCGCTGCTCGTCGGCGAGGCCGGCGTGGGCAAGACCGCCATCGCCGAGGGCCTGGCCTGGCGCATCACCCAGGGCGACGTGCCGGAGATCCTGGCCGAAGCGCAGGTGTATTCGCTCGACATGGGCGCACTGCTGGCCGGCACCAAGTACCGCGGTGACTTCGAGCAACGCCTCAAGGGCGTGCTCAAGTCCCTGAAGGACCGCCCGAATGCGGTGCTCTTCATCGACGAAATCCACACGCTGATCGGTGCCGGTGCGGCCTCGGGCGGCACCCTGGACGCGTCGAACCTGCTCAAGCCTGCGCTCTCGAGCGGCCAGCTCAAGTGCATTGGCGCGACCACCTTCACCGAGTACCGCGGCATCTTCGAGAAGGATGCGGCCCTGTCGCGTCGCTTCCAGAAGGTCGATGTGGTCGAGCCGACGGTGCAGGAAACCGTCGACATCCTGAAGGGTCTCAAGTCGCGCTTCGAGGAACACCATGGCGTCAAGTACGCCGTGGCTGCCCTGCAGGCCGCGGCCGAACTGAGCGCCAAGTACATCAACGACCGTCACCTGCCCGACAAGGCGATCGACGTGATCGACGAGGCCGGTGCGGCCCAGCGCATCCTGGCGCCGAGCAAGCGCAAGAAGACGATCACCAAGGCCGAGGTCGAGGAAATCGTCGCGAAGATCGCGCGCATTCCCCCGGCCAACGTGTCGAACGACGACCGCGGCAAGCTGCAGACGCTGGAACGCGACCTGAAGAGCGTCGTGTTCGGCCAGGACAAGGCCCTCGAAGTGCTGGCCTCCGCCGTCAAGATGGCGCGTTCGGGTCTGGGTAAGGGCGACAAGCCGATCGGCTCTTTCCTTTTCAGCGGCCCGACCGGCGTCGGCAAGACCGAAGCGGCCAAGCAGCTCGCCTACATCATGGGCATTGAGCTGATCCGCTTCGACATGTCGGAGTACATGGAGCGCCACGCCGTGAGCCGACTGATCGGCGCGCCTCCGGGCTACGTCGGTTTCGACCAGGGCGGCCTGCTGACCGAGGCGGTCACGAAGAAGCCGCATTGCGTGCTGCTGCTCGACGAAATCGAGAAGGCGCACCCGGACATCTTCAACGTGCTGCTGCAGGTGATGGACCATGGCACGCTGACGGACAACAACGGACGCAAGGCCGACTTCCGCAACGTCATCATCATCATGACGACGAACGCGGGCGCCGAGACCATGAACAAGGCGACCATCGGCTTCACCAACCCGCGCGAATCGGGTGACGAGATGGCCGACATCAAGCGCCTGTTCACGCCGGAGTTCCGCAACCGTCTGGACGCGACCGTCAGCTTCAAGGCGCTGGACGAATCGATCATCCTGCGGGTGGTCGACAAGTTCCTGCTGCAGCTGGAAACCCAGCTGGCCGAGAAGAAGGTCGACGTCACCTTCACCGATGGCCTGCGCAAGCACCTGGCGAAGAAGGGATTCGACCCGCTGATGGGCGCGCGGCCGATGCAGCGCCTGATCCAGGACACGATCCGTCGTGCGCTGGCCGACGAGCTGCTCTTCGGTCGCCTGCAGGACGGCGGTCGCCTGACCGTCGACCTCGACGACAAGGACGAAGTGCAGCTCGACATCCAGCCGCTGCCGAAGAAGGAAGGCAAGGCCAAGCCGGAAGCCGAGGAGGCTGCCGCAGGTTGATCGACTTTCGCACGGGCCTGCGTGGCCCTGTGGCTGTATCGCCTTCAAAGGCCGGTAGCATCGCGCTGCCGGCCTTTTTCTTTGGGCCGGCGCATCCCTTCCCATCGCAACGCCCGTCTCTTGATCCTTCCCGAAATCAGCCAAGAATGGAAAACGGGCCTCTCGCTGGCCTGGAGCGGCTACATCGCCGTGCTGTCGGTCTGGATCGTGATGCAGAAGCGCGCGCCGGTGTCGACGATGAGCTGGATCCTGTCGCTCGCGCTGCTACCGTTCGCCGGCTTCCTGGTCTATTACTTCCTCGGGCCGCAGCGCCTGAAGAAGCAGCGGCTCAAGCGCCTGCGCAACCGCGCCATCGCGCAGGCGCCGGCCGATCTGGCGTTGCTGCAGGAGGCCGGAGAAGACGCGCCGCCGGCGTTGCGGCACCTGGCGGCGCTGGGCACGGCGGCCTGCGGTATCCCGGTGTCGAGCGCGACCAGCGTCGAACTGCTGTCCGGCGGTGCGCGCACCTTCGACGCGATCTTTGAGGCGGTGCGCAGTGCGCGGCACCACGTGCACCTCGAGTACTACATCTTCGAGCCCGACCGGATCGGCACCGCCCTGCGCGACCTGCTGATCGAGCGCGCGGAGCAGGGCGTCGCCGTGCGCCTGCTGCTCGACGCGCTCGGCTCCAAGCGCATCGGCCGCAAGTTCATGGCGCCGATGCACGCGGCCGGCATCCACGTTGCGCTCTTCCACGACACCAAAATCGGCCGGCGGCTGCGGCCAGTCACCAACTACCGCAGCCACCGGAAGATCGTCGTCGTCGATGGCCGCATCGGCTTCACCGGCGGCGTGAACATCACCGATGAGGAAGACCGCCGCACCCGGCCCGATGCGTACCACGACATGCACCTGCGGCTCGAAGGCAGCGCGGTCCGCTGGCTGCAGACCACCTTCCTCGAGGACTGGAGCTACGCCACCGGCGAGAGCGCCCGTCGCATGGTCGACGAGTCGCTCAGCGACATGATGCCGCGCACGGAGGCCGGCGAGATCGCGGCGCAGATCGTCACCAGTGGCCCCGACAGCCCGCTCGAAGCCATCCACCGCATGCATGTGGAAGCCATCCATTCGGCCAGCGAGCGCGCCTGGCTGACCACGCCGTACTTCGTGCCGGGCGAGCCGGCGCTGATGGCGCTCACCAGCGCCGCACTGCGCGGGGTCGACGTGCGGCTGCTGGTGCCACGCCGCAGCGATTCGTTGATCGTCAGCGCCGCCGCGCGCTCCTACTACGACGAACTCATCGGGGCTGGCGTGAAGGTCTGGGAGTACAAGGCCCGCATGCTGCACTCCAAGACGCTGGTGGTCGACGACCACTGCGCGATGATCGGCACCGCCAACTTCGACAACCGCAGCTTCCGCCTCAATTTCGAGGTGATGGCGGTGGTGTACGGCGATGCGCTGGCGCGCCCGCTGGCCGCACAGTTCGAAACCGACCTGCACAGCGCCGCCGCCGTGCGCCTGAACCGACCGCAGAGCTTTCCGCGCCGCCTGGGCGACGCGCTGGCCCGGCTTTCTTCCCCTTTGCTCTGACCGACCCGACGCGACCATGTCCGCCCATACCTTCCTTTGGCACGACTACGAAACCTTCGGCGCCGTGCCGCGCCGCGATCGGCCCTCGCAGTTCGCCGCCATCCGCACCGACGCCGAACTCAACGAAGTCGGCGAACCGCTGATGCTCTACTGCCAGCCGGCGAACGACTACCTGCCCAGCCCCGAGGCCTGCCTGATCACCGGCATCACGCCGCAGCTTGCGCTGGAGCGCGGCGTGCCGGAACACCAGTTCGCTGCCGAAGTCGAGCGCGCCTTCGCACAGCCCGGAACCATCGGCGTGGGCTACAACACGATCCGCTTCGACGACGAGGTGACGCGCTTCCTGTTCTGGCGCAACCTGATCGACCCGTACGCGCGCGAATGGCAGAACGACTGCGGCCGCTGGGACCTGCTCGACGTGGTGCGGCTGACCTATGCGCTGCGACCGGACGGCATCCAGTGGCCGACGAAGGAAGACGGCAAGCCCAGCTTCAAGCTCGGCGACCTGGCGCGTGCCAACGGGCTGCTGCACGAAGCCGCGCACGATGCGCTGTCGGACGTGCGCGCCACCATCGCGCTGGCCCGGCTCATCCGCAACGCGCAGCCGCGGCTCTTCGATTTCGCTTTCGGCCTGCACCGCAAGGACCGTGTGGCGAGCGAGCTCGGCCTGCCAGCCACGCGCGAGACGGCCAAGCCCTTCCTTCATGTGTCGGGCATGTTCCCGGCCGAGCGCGGCTGCCTCGCCGTGATGTGGCCGCTGGCCAGCCACCCGACGAACAAGAACGAGCTGCTGGCCTGGGACCTCGCACACGACCCGAGCGAGCTGCACGACATCGACGTGCCCACGCTGCGCCAGCGCCTCTTCACCCGCACCGCCGACCTGCCCGAGGGCGTGGTCCGGCTGCCGATCAAGGGCATCCACCTGAACAAGTCGCCGATGGTCGTGGGCAACCTCAAGACGCTGGCCCCCGCGATGGCAGCGCGCTGGAACGTCGACCTCGACAACGCGATGCGCCACGCCGCCATCGCCCAGGGCCTGCCCGACATGAGCGCCATCTGGACGGAGGTCTACGAGCGGCCGAAGGAGGCCGCGCCGGATGTCGATGAAGACCTCTACGGCGGCTTCGTCGGTAATGCCGACCGGCGGCGGCTGAACCAGCTGCGCGGCCTGTCGCCGGCCGAGCTGGCGCTGTCGCGCACCGGTTTCGACGACCCGCGGCTGGAAGAGATCCTGTTCCGCTACCGTGCCCGCAACTTCGTGGACACGCTCACGCCCGACGAGGCCGAGCGCTGGGAGTCGCACCGCGCAGCGCGCCTGCTGGAAGGCGAGGGCGGTGCCCGCAACGTCGACCAGTTCTTCGCCGAGATCGACACTGCGGCCGAGACGGCCGACGAGCGCGGTGAGGAACTGCTGGGCCTGCTGTACGAGTACGCCGAGGCGATCGCGCCGTCGCCCTGACCGAGGTCGATCGGGATCGGCCCCAGGCGGGGCAAACCCCGACCTTCGGGGGCATCGTGGGCTTCCAGAATGATCCATTCCCAACATGGAGACATCGTTCGTGCCCTCTTCATCGCTGACCCGCCGTCGCTTCCATCTGTCCACGGCGGCTGCGGCCGCATCGCTGGCCCTGCCGGCCTTCGCGCAGACCGCCTGGCCGAACCGCCCGATCCGCATCGTCGTGCCGTACACGCCGGGCGGCTTCACCGACCAGATGGCCCGGCTGGTGCAGCTCGGGCTGCAGCAGCGCCTGGGCCAGCCGGTGGTGATCGACAACCGCCCGGGCGCCAACAGCCTGATCGGTGTCGATGCGGTCGCGAAGGCGCCGCCGGACGGCACCACCTTCGGCGTCGTCATCGCGGCCTACGCGGCCAACACCTCGCTCTATGCCGGCAAGCTGCCCTACGACCCGCGCAAGGACTTGATGGGTGTGTCGCTGATGGGCGTGTCGCCGCTGCTCGCTGCGGTGAACAACGATACGCCCTTCAAGACCGGGCGGGAGCTGATCGACTACGCGCGCGCGAACCCCGGAAAGATCAGCTTCGGCTCGTCGGGCAACGGTTCCGCGGCGCATCTCACGACCGAACTGTGGAAGGCGCTGACGAAGACCTACATGGTCCACGTCCCGTACCGCGGCGCCGTACCGGCGTTGACGGACCTGATGGGCGGACAGATCCAGCTTTTCTTCGACGCGCCGACCGGGCTGATCAACCAGGCGCGGGCCGGCAAGATCCGCCTCATCGGCGTGGCTGGCGAGCAGCGGCTGCCTGCAGTGCCCGACGTGCCGACCTTCATCGAACAAGGCTTCGCCGGTTTCACCGGCAGCACCTGGGCCGGGATGCTCGCACCGGCGGGCACGCCGCCCGGCATCGTCCAGCGGATGGCGGACGAGGTCGCGCGCATCATCAGGAGCGACGAGACACGCGCGAAGCTCGATGCCATGGGCACTTTCCCGGCGGGCAGCACGCCGCAGGAATTCGATGCCTTCATCGCCGCCGAGACCACGAAGTGGGGGCAGGTGATCCAGACCGCCGGCGTGAAGGCCGAATGAACGGCCCCCGCGATACGCCGCCTTACATGGACGTCTCGAGCATCTCGCGGTAGTCCTCGCGCGTGGCCAAGCGTGGGTTGGTCTTGTGGCAGTGGTCGGCCATCGCGCCGTCGATCACCTTCTCGAACAGCGCGGGTGTCACGCCGACTTCAGCCAAGCCGCTCGGCAGGCCCAGTCGTGCGCTCATGTCGCGGATGGCGTCGCCCAGGTCGCCGGCCGAATCGAGGTTCATCACCCGGGCCATGCGCTGCAGGCGCTGCTCCTTCTGCACCGACTCCGCGCCCGCATTGAAGCGGATCACGGCGGGGAGGAAGAGGGCGTTGAGCGTGCCGTGGTGCAGGCGCGGGTCCGCGCCGCCCAGGCTGTGGCTGAGCGAATGCACGCAGCCCAGGCCTTTCTGGAACGCCATGGCGCCCTGCATGGATGCGCTCATCAGGTTGAGCCGCGCCTCGCGGTCCTGGCCGTCTTTGGTGGCCCGTTCGATGTGGCCCCAGGCGCGCTCCAGGCCGTCGAGCGCGATGCCGTCGGCGGGCGGGTTGAAGGCGGCCGACATGAAGGTTTCCATGCAATGCGCGATGGCGTCCATGCCTGTGGCCGCGGTCAGGCGCGGCGGCAATCCGAAGGTCAGCTCGGGGTCGCAGATGGCGGCCTTGGGCATGATGTGCCAGCTGTGGAAGCCGAGCTTGCGGTGGTCGTCGACGATGATGATCGCGCCGCGCGCCACCTCGCTGCCGGTGCCGGCGGTGGTGGGCACGGCGATCAGCGGCGCGACGTTCTCGGTGATCTTGGGCGAGCCGCCTTCGATGGTCGCGTAGGTCTTGAGCGGGCCTTCGTGCGTGGCCGCGATGGCCACGCCCTTGG
Source organism: Variovorax sp. YR752 (assembly GCA_943372425.1). GTDB lineage: Bacteria > Pseudomonadota > Gammaproteobacteria > Burkholderiales > Burkholderiaceae_C > Variovorax. Next base: position 7,732 of record CALRYR010000108.1, read on the forward strand.
CGCAGTCGATGGCCGAGCCGCCGCCGACGGCGATCAGCCCGTCGCAGCGGCCGCTGCGGTACAGGTCGACGGCCGCACGCACGGCGGCTTCGGTCGGGTTCGACGGTGTCGCGTCGAACACCGACACTTCGAGGTCACCCAGCGCATCGAGGGTGGTCTGCAGGATGCCAGCCGCGCGCACGCCGGCGTCGGTGACGATCATCGGCCGGTTGATGCCGACGCGTGCGCACTCGGCGCTCAGAAGGCGGATCGCGCCGAATTCAAACTGGATCTGGGTCAGGTAGGTGATGAGTGCCATGTGAATGCGTCGATGCGAAAGGTGGCTGTACGATTTGACGAAACGAATCTAGCAACAGGATCCCATCTTGCCCATGCATGAAACCCTTGCCGATGTCGCAACGGGCACACCTTTTTCTCTCGCGGACTCGACCCCGCGCCACCCATGCTGACGCCGAAGATGGCGAGCGTGGTCGAGCGCATGGCGCGCGCCGGCCATCCACCGTTCCATGAACTGACAGCCGCCGAAGCCAAGGCCTCGTACGAGAAGGGCGCCGGCGTGCTGGAGGTGCCGAAGCCGGCGCTGGCGCGCATCGAGGACTTCCACATCGCCGCGCGCGATGGCTTCCAGCTGCCGGCGCGCCTCTATGCGCCGTCGGCCGATGTGCTGCCGGTGCTGGTCTTCTTCCACGGCGGCGGCTTCACCGTCGGCAGCATCGCCACGCACGACACGCTGTGCCGCGTGCTGGCCAGCCGCAGCGGCTGCGCCGTGGTGTCGATCGATTACCGGCTCGCGCCCGAATACAAATTCCCGACCGCGTCCGACGATGCCTGGGACGCCGTGCAGTTCGTCGCGCGCGAGGCCGCGTCGCTCGGCCTCGACGGCGGCCGGCTGGCGCTGGGCGGCGACAGCGCGGGCGGCACGCTCGCCGCCGTCTGCGCCGTGATGGCGCGCGATGCGGGCATCCCGATCGCGCTGCAACTGCTGTTCTACCCGGGCACCACCGCCCACCAGGACACGCCCTCGCACGAGCGCTTCGCCTGCGGTCCGCTGCTCGACGAACCGCTGATCAGCTGGTTCTTCGGCCAGTACGTGCGCACGCCGGCCGACCGCAACGACTGGCGCTTCGCCCCACTCAATGCGGAAGACGTCGACGGCGTCGCGCCCGCCTGGATCGGGCTGGCCGAGGCCGACCCGCTGATCGACGAAGGCGTCGCCTACGCCGACAAGCTGCGCGCGGCCGGCGTGCCGGTCGACCTGGAGATCTACCGCGGCGTGATCCATGAATTCATCAAGATGGGCCGGGCCATTCCCGAAGCGCTGCAAGCGCACGCCGACGCGGCCGGCGCCCTGAACGAAGCCCTGAAGCCCTGAACCCATGACCGAACTGAAAAACCGCAGCGACTTCCGTTTCTTCCACCGCCTGCGCGTGCGCTGGGCCGAGGTCGACATGCAGAAGATCGTCTTCAACGCGCACTACCTGATGTACTTCGACACCGCCATCGCCGACTACTGGCGGGCGCTGGCGCTGCCGTACGAGGAATCGATGGCCGCGCTCGACGGCGACCTGTACGTGAAGAAGGCGACCGTCGAGTTCAATGCCTCCGCCCGCATGGACGACGTGCTCGATGTCGCGATGAAGTGCGTGCGCGTCGGCAACTCGTCCATCGTGTTCCACGGCGGCCTGTTCCGTGGCGACGAATTGCTCGTGACTTGTGAGTTGATCTACGTCTTCGCCGACCCGGCCACGCAGACCTCCAAGCCGGTGCCGGATGACCTGCGCGCGATCTTTGCCGCCTACGAAGCCGGCGAGCCCATGGCGACGGTCGAGACCGGCGACTGGCAGAAGCTCGGCAGCGGTGCCGGCGGCCTGCGCCGGGCGGTGTTCGTCAACGAGCAGCGCATCCCCGAAGACCTGGAATGGGACGAACACGACGTGACCGCGCTGCATGCGGTGGCCCGCAACCGGCTCGGGCGGGTGATCGGCACCGCACGGCTGATCCGCGAAGCGCCCGGTCTGGCCCGCATCGGACGGATGGCGGTGCACCGCACCCTGCGTGGCGGCGGGCATGGTGAGAGCGTGTTGCGTGCGCTGGAAGCTGCGGCGCGTGCACGGGGCGATCAAACGGTGACGCTGCACGCACAGCGCAGCGCCGAGGCCTTCTACCGCCGGCTCGGCTACGTCCCTGAAGGCGAGCCCTTCGAGGAAGCCGGTATCGCGCACATCGAGATGCGCCGGCCGCTCTGACCGCTCAGATGTCGGCGAGCAGCGGGTAAGGCAGCGGCTCGACCTGCAGCGCCGGGCCGCTCGCGCTGCCGGCGTGCAGCGGGCCAGCGTCTAGCGCCGCGATCTGCATGGACACGATTGCGG
>CALRYR010000109.1:0-10008 GCA_943372425.1 Variovorax sp. YR752
GGCATGGCCGGCGCCGCCAGCGTCGAACCCTGGCTGCTGCGCTCGTGGCAGCGCTGCCTCACGGCGGGCCACCGGCCGGACCAGCGGGTGGCCTTCAATCCGGTGACGCGCACAGCGGCCCAGGAGGCGCAGGAGCGCCACCGCGCGCTCATCGGCGCGGCACGGCCCGTGCTGGCACGGCTGTCGCGGGCCATCGCGGACACGCGCTATTTCGCCATCCTCACCGACGCGCAGGGCATCGTCATCGACGTCGGCGACCTGCCCGCCGGCAGCGACGAGGCCACGCGCCGCGCCCGCGACATCGGCCGCGTGGGCATCGACCTGTCGGAACGCGCCGTCGGCACCACCGCCATCGGCGCCGTGCTGGCCGAGCAGGCACCGGTGTGGCTGCACCGCGCCGAGCACTTCTTCGACGACACGGGCATCTACAGCTGCGCCGGCGCTCCCCTTTTCGGCCCGCAAGGCGACTGCATCGGCATGCTCGACCTGACCGGCGTGCAGGTGGTCGAGCGGCCCGAGTTGCGGCACCTGGCGATGCTGTCGGCGCGCAGCATCGAGAACGCGCTGGTGCGCGCGCAGCCGCATGCGCTGCTGCTGCGCTTCAACTGGCCGGGCTGCGCGAGCGGGGACGACGCCGACGGCCTGCTGGGGCTCGACGCCGATGGCTGCGTGGTCGCGAGCAACGGCACCGCGCGGCAGATGCTTCAGCAGCCACTGGTGCGAGGCACGGCGTCACAGCCCTGCCATGCGAGCGATCTGTTCGCGCTGCCGGTCGACATGCTGTGGAATGCCGCACGGCACGGCGAACCGATCGACGTGCCGCTGTGGTCGGGTCTGCGCCTGCAGGCCTGGGCGCGACTGACTGCTGCAGATGCATCGACCAGCCCGCCCCCGGCAAGACCGCGCCTGCGCGATGTGGAGACCGCCCTGATCCGCAAGGCGGTCGACGAGGCCCGTGGCAACGTGGCCGAAGCCGCCCGCGCGCTGGGCATCAGCCGCGCCACGGTCTACCGCAAGCTGGCAACGCGCGGGCGCTGATCCCTACTCCTCGGCGGTCCACTCCACCTCGGCACCCAGGCTGCGCAGGTTCTCCACGAAGCCAGGATGCGCCCGGCGGATCGGCGTGGCGTTGCGGATCTCGGAGCGCCCCTCGATGCTGGCCGCAACCATGAAGAGCGCGATGGCGACGCGGATGATGTAGGGGCTTTCGACCACGGCCGGCGACAGCGGCTGGCCACCGAAGGTCACCAGCCGGTGCGGGTCGGCCGAGAACACATGCGCGCCGAACTTCGACAGCTCGCCGGTCCAGCCCAGCGCACCGTCGTAGACCTTGTTCCAGAACATCGCGTTGCCCTCGGCCCGCACGCCGAGCGCGATGAAGATCGGCAGCAGGTCGACCGGGAAGTAGGGCCACGGCGCGGCCTCGACCTTGGTCAGCACGTTGCTGGTGAAGGGCGTCTGCACCTTCAGCGGGCCGGTACGGCGCGCGTGCGACCAGCCACCCGCGTGCGTGATCTCGACGCCGAACTTGGCGAAGGTGCGGTCGATCAACGGGAAATTCTGCGGCGCGGTGTTGCGCACCACCACGTCGCCGCCGGTGATGGCGCCCAGCGCGAGGAAGGTGGTGATCTCGTGGAAGTCCTCGTCGAAGCGGAACTCGCCGCCGCGCAGCGCGCTGCCGCCATGCACGGTGAGGCGCGAGGTGCCGATGCCCTCGATGCGCACGCCGATCAGCGTCATGAAGCGGCAGAACTCCTGCACGTGCGGCTCGCAGGCGGCGTTGGTCAGCGTCGATGTGCCCTCGGCGGTGGCGGCGCACAGCACGAAGTTCTCGGTGGTGGTGACCGACGCATAGTCGAGCCAGTGGTCGGTAGCGCGCAGGCGGCCGTTGCAACGCACCATCAGCGAGCCCTCGGCGCGCTCGACCTCGCTGCCGAAATGACGGAACACCTCGACGTGCGGATCGATCTCGCGCACGCCCAGCGTGCAGCCCTTGACGTTGTCTTCCAGCCGGGCGACGCCGAAGCGCGCGAGCAGCGGCGGAATCAGCATGATCGACGAGCGCATCTCCTCCGGCAGGCGATGGTGCGCGGCGTCGAAGCGCGTGGCGTGATGGTGCAGGTCGAGCGTGCCGCTCGCATGGTCCATGCGCACCTCGCTGCCGAGCGTGCGGAAGATCTCGAGGATCTTGCGCACGTCGGTGATGTCGGGCACGCCCAGCAGCCGCAGGGGCTCGCCGGTCAGCAGGGTGGCGCACAGCACGGGCAGCACCGCGTTCTTGTTGGCGGACGGGTCAATGCGACCCCGCAGCGGCAGGCCGCCGTGCACGATGAGGTTGGACATGGGGAACAGGCGCGAAAAGGGCGCCTCGGATGAAAGAACGCTGCGACTTTACTGCCGCGCCGCGCCCGCTGTGCGGCAGTTCAGGCGTTCAGGCCCTTCATGCCTTCCTCGGTGTAGCGCCCACCCGCCGCGACGCCCGGCGGCAGTGCTACGCCGATGCGCGCCAGGTCGTCGGCGGACAGCGCCACGTCGAGCGCTCCGAGGTTGTCATCGAGGTAGCGGATGCGCTTGGTGCCGGGGATCGGGATCACGTCGTCGCCCTGCGCCAGCAGCCAGGCCAGCGCGAGCTGGGCGGGCGTGCAGGCCTTCTCGGCGGCCAGCGCCTTCACCGTGTCGACGATGCGCTGATTCCGCTGCGCGTTCTCGTCGGCGAAGCGCGGGTTCTGGCGGCGGAAGTCGTTGGCGGCCAGCGTGTCGCTGGCAACCTGGCCGGTGAGAAAGCCGCGCCCCAGCGGGCTGTAGGCGCAGAACGCGGCGCCGACCTCGCGGCAGGCCTGCAGCACGCCCTGCTCGGGGTCGCGCGTCCACAGCGAATATTCGCTCTGCACCGCCGCGATCGGGTGGATGGCCGCGGCACGGCGCAGCGTGTCGGGCGAGACTTCCGACAGGCCGATGGCACGGACCTTCCCGGCCTTCACCAGCTCGCCCAGGGCGCCGATCGAGTCTTCCAGCGGAGTCTCGAGGTTGAGGCGGTGCGCATAGTAGAGGTCGATCGTCTCGACGCCCAGCCGTTTCAACGAAGCCTCGCACGCAGACCGGATGTACGCCGGCGAGTTGTCGACCCGGCGCTCGTAGCTGCCGGGCTTGCGCACCAGGCCGAACTTGGTGGCGATGGTCACCCGCTCGCGCCGGCCCTTCAGGAAGCGACCGAGCAGTTCCTCGTTGTGGCCGAAGCCGTAGGCGTCAGCCGTGTCGAAGAGCGTCACGCCGCGGTCGAGCGCATGCGCGAGCGTCGAGAGTGACTGCGCCTCGTCGGTGGGGCCGTAGAACTCCGACATGCCCATGCACCCGAGGCCGAGGGCGCCGACCGTGAGGCCGCTGCGGCCGATGGAACGTTGCTTCATGCTGCTTTCTCCAGAGGTTTCGCGGCCTGCTCGGCCGCACGGTAGAAGGTGATCTTGGTGTCGAGCACCGCGACGGCCTGCTGCATCGCGCGCAGCGACGCGTTCACCTCGGCGAGGTGCGCCTCGAGCAAGGCACGGCGCTGCGGCACAGTGGCGTCGCCCTTGGCCCGCAGCCGCGCGAACGCCAGCATCTGCGTGATCGGCATGCGGGTGTCGCGCAGCCGCAGCAGGAACTCGATCCAGTCGAGGTCGGCCGCGGCATAACGGCGCTGACCGCCCGGGGCGCGGGGCACCGGCGCGATGAGGCCAATGCGTTCGTAGTAGCGCAGCGTGTGGGCCGTGAGCCCGGTTCGCTGTGCCACCTCGTCGATCGTGAGTGATGCGTTCATGGGTGCATTCTCGAAGTTCGAGCGCGCTCGAAGTCAAGCCCATCGCGCGTCTTTTTCGCCACGTACTGCTCGCTAGACTGCTTCGTCCTACGCCGAAATTCCATATGCGCGCCCGCCGCCTCAACCCATGGTTCGCCCGATTCCTCGCGTTCGCGTGCCTGTGGCTGAGCGCCTGCACCCTCACCCCGGTGGTCGAACGCCGGAACGATTCGCTCGGCATCGAATTCGTGCGCATCCCGGCGGGCGAATTCCTGATGGGCAGCGACGAAGAACCGCGCTCGCTGGCACAGGCCTTCCCCGCCTACGACCCCGCCCGCTTCGCGCAACTGGGCGACGAGGGGCCTGTGCACCGAGTACGCATCACGCGTGCCTTCTGGCTGGGGCGCCACGAAGTCACGGTGGCGCAGTTCCGCCGCTTCGTCGAGGCCTCGGGCCATGTTCCGGAATCCATCGCCGACGGCACCGGCGGCTATGGCTTCAACCCGGCCTACGACCCTGCCACCTCGGCACGCGGCGACGCCTTCGAGGGCCGCGACCCGAAGTACTCATGGCGCAACCCCGGCTTCGCGCAAGGCGACGACCACCCGGTGGTGAACGTGACCTGGAACGACGCCGTGGCCATGGCCCGCTGGCTCAGCGCCCGGGAAGGCGTGACCTACCGCCTGCCGACCGAAGCCGAATGGGAATACGCGGCACGTGCCGGCACACGCACCCGTTTCAACACCGGCGACGCCCCACGCTCGCTGCTGCAGGGTGCCAACGTCTTCGACCGGGCCGCCGCACCGAACTGGCCACGGTGGCAAGCCTTCGCACTCGAAGGGGACGATGGCCACGCCTTCACCGCGCCGGTTGGCGGCTTCGCGCCCAACGCCTTCGGGTTGCACGACATGCACGGCAACGTGTGGGAATGGTGCGCCGACTGGCATGCCGACAACTACTATGCGCGGTCGCCCATGGACGATCCGCAGGGCCCCGCCGAAGGCAGCGTGCGCGTGCGCCGCGGCGGCTCTTGGCACACCTGGGCCTTCTATGCGCGCTCGTCCTTCCGTAACTGGAACTCGCCGGAGACGCGCTATACGCTGGTGGGCTTCCGCCTGCTGCGCGAAGTCGCGCCGGGCGAAGCGGCGGCGCGCCGTTGATGGCGTGGCCGGATCAGGGAAATCCTTGAAATGGGCGTGGATTGAAGAGACAGACGACAAAGTCTTTCGGTGACACTGGGGACCTGCACCCGACCTGGAGCCAGGAATGAGTTCAGACGATTGGGCCGACGGGCCTCGCCCATCCTTTTACGGACAGCTCCGCAGGGACGGCGACGGCAGCCCGTTGCCCTTGCAGCCGGGTGATGCCACCACCCAGCGGGACGGCGGCTGGACCGAACTGCTGGACGACCCGCCGACCGGCCCCGGCATGCTCGAGGAGAAGCGCGAAGCATTCGTCCACCGGCAACTGGCGCAGGCCTTCCTGGTCGAGCGGTGGCAACGCCGGCTGCTGGCGGTCGTCACCACGCTGGTGATCGGCGTGATCTGCTGGCATGGCGATGCACCCATCCTCCACCTGGCGACATGGGTGTGCGCCCGGTTGCTCCTGGCGGTGGCATGGCGCACAAACCATGGCACGGCAGAAGCCGACAGGCCGGCCTCGGTCGCCAGCGCCATGCATCCCCGGCAGATCGGCTTGGCGTTTCTCAGTGGGGCGGTCCTCGGTGCATCCGTGCTGCTGTTCTTCGGCCAAATTCCCATCGGTCTGCAATTTGTGTGCTGGATGGTCCTCGCGGCGTCAGTCACGCTGCCGATCCACAGCATGGCGCTGAATGCCGCCATGGTGCGCACCTATGTCCACGCGTTCTTCGTGACCATCTTCCTCTGCATCCTCTACCGCGTGGTCACCGCCGACGCAAACATGGCGGCCGACCTCTTCGATGAGCACCGGCACTACGAAAGCTGGTTCCTTGTCGTTCCGCTGGTGCACTGGATCCTGATCATCCGCATCGCCGATCAGGTGCTGGCGAACGCGCGCAAGGGCTTCGAGCTGGCGTTCTACAAGGGCGAGCTGATCCAGACGCTGGCGGACCAGCGGCGCAGGGCCGAAGAGGCGGTGCTGACCCGCAACCGTTTCATGGCCACGGCCGCGCACGACGTGCGGCAGCCGGTGGTGGCCCTGTCGATCTACGTGGACCATCTGATGGAAGTGCCGACCGACCAGGCGGTCGTGCTGCCGAAGATCGCCAAGGCCACCGCGGCGGTGAGCGGGTTGTTCGACACCCTGTTCGACCTGTCGCGCATGGACCACCAGCAACTCACGGTTCGCAACGAACCATTGCAGATCGCCGAGGCGATGGAGGACCTGCGCGACCAGTACGAGCCCGTCGCCCGCGCCAAGGGCATCGAGTTGCGGATGCGCACCGTGCGCGCCGAGATCGCGACCGACGCCGTGCTCTTCCGCCGCATGGTCGGCAACGTCGTCTCCAACGCCATCAAGTACACGCCGGCGGGCAAGCGGGTGCTCATCTCCGCGCGCAGACGCGGTCCCACGGTGCTGGTCGAGGTGTGGGACCAGGGCGTGGGCATCGCGCCGGCGGAGCTGCGCAAGATCTTCCTGGAGTTCTACAAGGTGTCCGGCGCCGGCGAGAACGCCGAAGGCTTCGGGCTCGGGCTGTCGATCGTCGCGCGGCTCGCCCATGTGCTCGACACGCGGCTGAGCGTGCGCTCCCGGCCCGGGCGGGGCACGGTGTTCCGGATGAACATCGGCGCCTCGAAAGCGGTCGCGCCCGCCCGCAGGCCCTAGCCTGGCAGCGCCACCACCACCGCCGATTCGTCGACGGTGGCCGTGGCCCGCTGGCGCACCCGCAGGCCGCTGCCCGCCGGTGCGAAGCCGACCAGTTGCAACCCGCCCGCGATGACGACCGCGACCTCGTCGCCGCCATCCCCACGCAAGGCACTCGCGACGCTGCCGTCCAGCCGGTTGCCTGGTGCACGTCGCGTAACCACAGCAACGGCGGCGGATCGCGCCACCCGGACGGCGGTCGCCTTGCACAGCGCGATCACCGCCATGCCTGTGGACAAGCCCAGCAGCTCGGCGCTCTCCTGCGTGATGCGCGCCGCGATGGCGCCACCGGCACCGCCCTCCCCCACCCGCATCTGCACGCGCACCGTGCGGCCGGTGGTCACCAGAGCCTCGATCGTCGCCGGCAGCTGGTTGCGCATGCTGGTGCGCACCGCCAGGCGTGCGACCGTCGCATCGACGCGTGTACAGGCATCGCCGCCACCGGTGGCCCAGCGCGCGTGCACCTCGCGCCGCGCAGCATCGAGCGCATCGGCCAGTTCCAGCAGATGCCCACCATGCGCCGTGAGCAAGGCGCCGCCACCGCCCGCGCCACCGACGGCGCGCTCGACCAGCGGCACGCCGGCCAGGTTGGTCAGCGTGTCGATGGCCTGCCAGGCGGCCTTGTAGCTCACGCCGGCTTCGCGCGCGGCCTGCGAGATGCTGCCGGTGGACGCAATGCCGCGCAGGATGTCGATGCGCTTGTCGCCGGGTCCATGGCCGAGGGCGTCGATGAATCGGGGGCTGGGCATGGTGGGATTGTGCGTCGGGCGGTGCACCCGAACGCCTTGCTATGATTTCGCTATTCCCATTTTGAATAGCGCATCGAACGGCATCGGAAGGACGCGAGATGAACACCCCCTGCCGCTGGCTCGGCAAAGCCGCACTGGTCACCGCACTGTCGACGGGCGCCCTGGCCCTGCACGCGCAGGAACTGACCGTCTCCGCCGCCGCGAGCCTCACGAACGCCTTCCAGGCCGTCGGCCAGGCCTTCGAGAAGACGCGGCCGGGCGTCAAGGTCATCTTCAACTTCGCAGCCTCCGGCCCGCTGCTCGCGCAGATCCAGCAGGGCGCACCGGTCGATGTGTTCGCCTCGGCCGACCAGGAGACGATGGACCGGGCCGCCAAGGCCAAGCTGCTGGCCGAAGGCACCCGGGCCGACTTCGCCCGCAACACGCTGGTGCTGATCGTCCCCGCCACGGCCGCCGCGCCGAAGCAACTGGCCGAGCTCGGCGGCGATGCCTACCGACGCATCGCCACCGGCACGCCGAGCTCCGTGCCGGTCGGACGCTACACCGTCGCCGCGGTGCAGGAGGCCGGCTTGGCCGCCGCGCTGGCGCCGAAGTGGATCTACGGCGAGAGCGTGCGCCAGGTGCTGAACTACGTCGCCCGTGGCGAGGTGGATGCCGGCTTCGTCTACCGCACCGACGCGCTCATCGAAAAGGACAAGACCCGCATCGCGCTGACCGTGCCGACCGGCACGCCGGTCAGCTATCCGATCGCGCAGGTCGCCGCCAGCCGGAACGCGGCGCTGGGCCGCGACTTCGTCGCCTTCGTGCGCAGCGACGCAGGCCAGCGCATCCTCGACGGCTTCGGCTTCGCCCGGCCCTGACCCGAAAGCACCGCGCTTGCTCACGCCGCTCTGGCTCACGCTCAAGGTCGCCCTGCTCGCCACGCTGGTGGCGGGCGCGGTCGGCATCGCGCTGGGCTGGTGGATGTCGCAGCGACGCTTCGCCGGCAAGAACGTCGTCGACGCTGTGCTGATGCTGCCGATGGTGCTGCCGCCAACGGTGCTGGGCTACTACCTCATCGTGCTGATCGGCCGCAACGGCGTGTTCGGCCAGTACCTCGACCGCTGGTTCGGCATCAACCTCATTTTCACCTGGCAGGGCGCCGTCATCGCCGCATCGCTGGTGTCGCTGCCGCTCATCTACAAGGCGGCGCGCGCGGCCTTCGAGGACGTGGACGGCCGCTTCCTGCTTGCCGCACGCACGCTCGGTGCGGGTGAGTTCGAGATCTTCGCGCGCATCGCCTTGCCGCTGGCGGTGCGCGGCATCGCCGCCGGCCTGATGCTCGCCTTCGCGCGGGCCATGGGCGAGTTCGGCGCGACGCTGATGATCGCCGGCAACCTGCCGGGCAAGACGCAAACGCTGTCCATCGCCATCTACGACGCGGTGCAGTCCGGCAACGACGCGCAGGCGCTGTGGCTCACGCTGGTCATCTCGGTGGTGTGCGTGGTGGTGCTGGTGATCTCCGGCCGCCTGCTGCAGGCGAAGCACTGACATGCGGCCGGTGCTCGACATCCACGTGCAGGCCACGCTCGAATCGCCGGGCCGCCGCTTCGTGCTCGACGCGCGCTTCGTGTCGACCACGTCCCGCACGGCATTGATCGGCATCTCGGGCTCGGGCAAGTCGACGGTGCTGATGGCCATCGCCGGGCTGCTGCCGCAGGTGCAGGGCCATGTGCGCGTGGTGGATCACGTGCTGCTCGACACGGCGACCGCCGTCGACCTGCCGGCCCGCGCGCGTCGTATCGGGATGGTGTTCCAGGACTACGCGTTGTTTCCGCACCTGACGGTCGAGCAGAACCTTGTCTTCGGCCTGTGCCGGCTCGGCCAGCGCCCGGGCGAGGCCGAGCGCGTACGCATCGACGCGCTGCTGCGGCAGTTCGATCTCGACAACCTGCGCGGCGCGTTGCCCCGGCATCTCTCCGGCGGACAGCGTCAGCGCGTCGCACTGGCGCGTGCGCTGGCCCCGCAGCCGCACCTGCTGCTGCTCGACGAGCCGCTGTCGGCACTCGACACCCCCCTGCGCATCCGCCTGCGCGCTGAGCTCGCGGAGATGCTGGACCGCGTGCCCGTGCCGACGCTGCTGGTCACGCACGACCCGAGTGACGTGGAAGCGCTGGCGCAGTCGGTGGTCCATCTCGACGGGGGGCGCGTCATCGCCGCACCGGGCTCGTAGGTCGCGCGTCGATCGAGCGGCACAGGCGCCGCTCGGTGACTCAAAGCGCGCAGGTGCGAAAACCGAAGAAGCCGTCATCGCGGCCCGGCAGCGCGAAGCCCCGAGCCTTGGGCGAGCGCAGCCGCGCACGCGTGGCGAACGACGCGCCACGCAGCACCCGCGCTTGGCCGAAGGCGGGTGCGGGATCGAACGCGCTGCCTGCGCTCCACGGGTCGGCGCGGTAGCCCGGCCAGGGCCGGAGCGTGCCGGCGGTCCACTCGTGCACGCCTCCCCAATGGAAGCCGCGGTGCGCGCCGGCGTGGGCGGCGATCTCCCACTCGACCTCGGTGGCGATGCGCCGCCCGGCCCAGCGCGCCCAGGCATCGGCTTCCCACCAGCTCAGGTGCACAGCGGGCTGATGGCCGGCGGCCTGCACCAGGCGGCCGAAG
>CALRYR010000110.1:0-9997 GCA_943372425.1 Variovorax sp. YR752
CAGCGGGGCTCGCCTTGGGGTCGGGGCGTCGAGCGCAGGGTGGGCACGGTGGCAGGCGCGGTCATGGATGTCTCCGGTTTCGACAGTCGGACCACTCCGGGTCCTTGACGCGGCGGATCGTATCAGGGCATATTGATATAGCAAAACACGAATACGCATATCTATACATATGCAAATTGCAATACATCAAGTTTGGAGACATCCGTGAACGCACCCGCCTTTCAGAAGAATGCCGTCTTCCCCAGCCTGCGCGACCGCGCGGTCTTCATCACCGGCGGCGGCAGCGGCATCGGCGCCGCGATGGTGTCGGCCTTCGCGGCGCAAGGCGCGCGCGTGGCCTTCGTCGACATCGCCGAAGAGGCCAGCCGCGTGCTGGCCGAGCAGATCGCTGCGGCAGGTCACCCGGCGCCGTGGTGGCGGCGCTGCGACGTGCGCGACATCGCGTCGCTGCAGGGCGCCATCGCCGATGCGGCGGGCGCGCTGGGCGACTTCGCGGTGCTGGTCAACAACGTGGCGAGCGACGACCGCCATTCGCTGGCCTCGGTCACGCCGGACTACTACGACGACCGCATGGCCATCAACGAGCGGCCGGCGCTGTTCGCGATCCAGTCGGTGGTGCCGGGCATGCAGCGCCTGGGCTTCGGCTCGGTCGTCAACCTCGGCTCGACCGGCTGGCGCGGCAAGGGTTCGGGCTACCCCTGCTACGCCATCGCCAAGTCGTCGGTCAACGGCCTGACCCGCGGGCTGGCGGTCGACCTCGGGCGCGACCGTATCCGTATCAACACGGTGTCGCCCGGCTGGGTGATGACCGAGCGGCAGGTCCAGCTGTGGCTGGACGACGAGGGCGAGCAGGCGCTCAAGCGCAACCAGTGCCTGCCCGACAAGCTGCTGCCCGAGGACATCGCCCGCATGGTGCTGTTCCTGGCGTCGGACGACGCGGCGATGTGCACCGCGCAAGAATTTACGGTCGACGCCGGCTGGGTCTGAAGATCGTCAGTCGGCCAAGACGAGCTTGCGGTTGTAGACCGGCAGGCTGGCCGCCTGCAGCGCGCGCAGCATGACCTTGGCGGCCGGGGAGAGCAGCCGGTCGGTGCGGGTGATGAGGCCGAAGTTGTCCATGTGGCAGGGCATCTCCAGCGGCAGCAGCGCGACGATGCCGTGCGCCGCGTAGTAGCGCGCGACGTCGGCCGCCAGCACCGCCAGCATGTCGCTCTGCTGCAGCATGCGGGTGATGAACAACAGCGCGGCGGTCTCGACCGTGTTGATCGGCGGCGCCAGGCCGTCCTCCTGGAACATGAGCTCGAAGCGGTGCCGCAGCACGCTGCCCGCCGGCGGCACGATCCAGCTGGCGTTGACCACATCGCGCAGCGCCAGTCCTGATGTGCCCAACAGCGGATGGCCCGGCCGCACCACCGCGCAGACCAGCTCCTCGGTCAGCGCCTGGTAGCGCAGCTGCGACTTGTCCTGCTCCTCCGACAGGCGGGCGACCAGGATGTCGAGCTTGCCCTGCTCCAGCCGCTCCAGCAGCACCGGGCTGGTCTCGATCTCGAGCGAGACGCGCAGGTTCGGCTGCTCCCGCTTGACCGTCGCCACCGCCGGGGGCAGCAGCGCGAGCGCCGGTGAGGTGATGGCGCCGACGTTCACCTGGCCGTAGCTGCCGGCCTTGAGCGCCTGCAGCTCGTCGTGCGCCTGGTTGAGGCTGCCCAGCGCCACCCGCGCATGGCGGATCATGGTTTCGCCGTACCAGGTCGGCCGCATGCCGCGCGGCAGGCGCTCGAAGAGCGGCACCTCCAGCACGTCTTCCAGATCCTTCAACAGCTTGGAAGCCGCCGGCTGCGTCATGTTGAGCACCTGCGCCGCGCGGTGGATGTTGCCCTCCTCGGCCAGCGCCACCAGCAACAGCAGCTGGCGCGTCTTGAGGCGCGCGCGGATGAACCAGTGGGTGGTCGTCGTCATGGGGTTTTCCAGAATCCGTCGATCGATATCTATTTTGACGAAAAAATGATTGGATCGATATCCAAATCGTTTTTAGACTGGCCGCCGCTTCAGAAGAAACGAGACAAAGCGCACGAGAGGTGGCCCGGTGAGACACGGCGAGATTCAGCAGAACGTTCGGCAATACATCAACGGCCGCTGGGAAACCAGCGCGACGACCGGCGTCAGCGTGAATCCGTCCGACACCCGCGAGGTCGTGGCCGAATACGCCCGCGCCGACCGCCACCAGGCCGAACTCGCCGTGCGGGCCGCCGCCGACGCCTTCCCGCACTGGGCCCGCAGCACGCCGCAGCGGCGCGCCGACGTGCTCGACCGCATCGGCAGCGAGATCCTCGAACGCCGTGACGTGCTGGGGTTCCTGATTGCCCGCGAGACCGGCAAGCCCCTGACGGACGCGGTCGCCGAGGCGGTGCAGGCCGGGCGCAGCGTAAAGTTCCTGGCCGGCGAGGCGCTGCGGCAGGGCACGGGCGACAGTTGGCGCCCCCGCGCCGGCCTGCAGGCCGACGTGTCGCAGGCACCGCTCGGCGTCGTCGGGTTGATCACGTCGTGGAGCAGCCCGCTCGCGATCCCCGCCGCGCAGGTGGCCGAAGCGCTCGCCGCCGGCAACACCGTGGTCTTCAAGCCGGCCGAACAGGTGCCGGCCTGCGGCTGGGCGCTGGCCGACATCATCAGCCGCGCGGCCCTGCCTGCCGGCACCTTCAACCTGCTGATGGGCAGCGGCCGCGAGCTGGGCCAGGCGCTGGTCGACAGCCCGCAGGTCCAAGCGCTGAGCTTCGTGGGCTCTGCTGCCAAGGCCGAGCGCTTGCGCGTCGCCGCCACGGCGCGGCGCGCCCGGTTGCGGCTCGACACCGGTGGCCTCAACACGCTGGTGGTGCTGGCCGATGCCGACCTCGCGCAAGCGGTCGATTGCGCCGTGCAGGGCGCGTACGGCGTCAACGGCCATCGCGGCAGCGCATCGAGCCGCATCGTGGTCGAGGCGACGCTGCACGATGCCTTCGTCGCCCGGCTGCGCGAGCGACTGGCGACGCTGCCGGTCGGCCACGCACTCGACCGCGACACCGTGCTCGGCCCGCTGCCCGATGCAACCGAACTGGCTCGCAACCTCGAGCGGGTGCAACTGGCGCAGGGCGAAGGCGCGGAGCGCGTCTGGGGCGGTGAAGCGCTCACGCGTGCAACGCCCGGCCACTACCTGAGCCCGGCGCTGTTCCTCGCGCGGCCGACGCACCGCATCGCGCGCGAGGCCCTGTTCGGCCCCATCGCCTGCGTGCTGCGCGCGGTCGACTACGAAGACGCGCTCGCGATTGCGAACGACACGCCCGGCGCCCGGAGCGCCGCCCTGTGCACCCAGTCGCTGCGCCATGCGCTGCACTTCCGACGCCATGCCGTGGCCGCGACGACGCTGCTGAACCTGCCGACCACCGCGGCAGACGACGCCATCGACCGGCGTGCGCCGCCCTTCTTCAGCACCCCGCGCACCGGTTACCTGCCGGCCTGAGTCGCCACCCCGTTTCATCCGCGCTTCCCTTCAACAACGACAGGAGACAGACCATGACCATGAACCGACGCACCGTCACCGCCAGCCTGGCGGCCGCCACCCTTGCCGGGCTGCTGCCCGCCACCGTGCTGGCGCAGAAGAAGCTCGTGCTGGGCTTCGCCCAGGTGGGGGCCGAAAGCGAATGGCGCACCGCCAACACCGAGTCGATCAAGTCCGCGGCCAAGGACGCAGGCATCGAGCTCAAGTTCTCGGATGCGCAGCAGAAGCAGGAGAACCAGATCAAGGCGATCCGTTCGTACATCGCGCAGAAGGTCGACGTGATCGCCTTCTCGCCGGTGGTCGAGTCCGGCTGGGAGACGGTGCTGCGCGAGGCCAAGGCCGCGAAGATTCCGGTGGTGCTGACCGACCGCGCCGTCAACACCAAGGACGACACGCTCTACGTCACCTTCATGGGTTCGGACTTCGTGGAAGAAGGCCGCAAGGCCGGCCGCTGGCTGGTCGACAAGATGAAGGACCAGAAGGGCGACGTGAACATCGTCGAACTGCAGGGCACCGTGGGCTCGGCGCCGGCCATCGATCGCAAGAAGGGCTTCGAGGAAATCATCAAGGCCGACCCGAAGTTCAAGATCATCCGCTCGCAGACCGGCGACTTCACCCGCGCCAAGGGCAAGGAGGTGATGGAAGCCTTCCTCAAGGCCGAGGGCAAGAAGATCAACGTGCTGTTCGCGCACAACGACGACATGGCGATCGGCGCGATCCAGGCGATCGAGGAAGCGGGCCTGAAGCCCGCGAAGGACATCACCATCATCTCGATCGACGGCGTCAAGGGCGCCTTCGAAGCCATGATCGCCGGCAAGCTGAACGTGTCGGTCGAATGCAGCCCGCTGCTCGGCCCGCAGCTGATGAGCGCCGTGAAAGACATCAAGGCGGGCAAGCCGCTGCCCAAGCGCATCGTCACCGTGGAAGGCATCTTCCCGATGGAAGTCGCTGCCAAAGAACTCCCGAACCGCAAGTACTGAGGACCCGACCCATGAAGCGCAATTTTCTCAAGACACTGCTGGCCGTCGCCGTCACCGGCGCACTCGGCGCCACCTCCCTGGTGCACGCCCAGGACAAGGGCCCGATCGCCATCTCGATGCCGACCAAGTCGTCGGCCCGCTGGATCGCCGACGGCGCCAACATGGTCAAGTACTTCCAGGAGAAGGGCTACAAGACCGACCTGCAGTACGCCGACGACGACATCCCGAACCAGCTCGCGCAGATCGAGAACATGGTGACCAAGGGCTCGAAGGTGCTGGTGATCGCGGCCATCGACGGCACCACGCTGTCCGACGTGCTGCAGAAGGCCGCCGACAAGGGCGTGAAGGTGATCGCGTACGACCGGCTCATCAAGGGTTCGAAGAACGTCGACTACTACGCCACCTTCGACAACTTCCAGGTCGGCGTGCTGCAGGCCGCCTACATCGAGAAGGCGCTCGACCTGAAGGCCGGCAAGGGCCCGTTCAACATCGAGCTGTTCGGCGGCTCGCCGGACGACAACAACGCCTTCTTCTTCTACAACGGCGCGATGTCGGTGTTGAAGCCGTACATCGACAGCGGCAAGCTGGTGGTGCGCAGCAAGCAGATGGGCATGGACAAGGTTTCCACGCTGCGCTGGGACGGCGCGGTGGCGCAGGCCCGCATGGACAACCTGCTGTCGGCCTACTACACCAAGGACAAGGTCGATGCCGTGCTCTCGCCGTACGACGGCCTGTCGATCGGCATCATCTCCTCGCTCAAGGGCGTGGGCTACGGCACGCCGAAGCTGCCGATGCCGGTGGTGACCGGTCAGGACGCCGAGGTGCAGTCGATCAAGTCGATCCTGAAGAAGGAACAGACCTCGACCGTGTTCAAGGACACGCGCGAGCTGGCCAAGGTCACGGTCGCGATGGTCGACGCGATGATGGCTGGCAAGCCGCCCGAGGTGAACGACACCAAGACCTACAACAACGGCGTGAAGGTGGTGCCCTCGTACCTGCTCAAGCCGGTGAGCGTGGACATCACGAACTGGAAGCCGGTGCTGGTCGACAGCGGCTACTACAAGGAAAGCCAGGTCAAGTGAGCGTCGCCGGCGACACCTTGCTGGAAATGCGGGGCATCACCAAGACCTTCCCCGGCGTGAAGGCGCTGAGCCAGGTCGAGCTGTCGGTGCGCGCCGGCGAGATCCATGCGGTGGTGGGCGAGAACGGTGCCGGCAAGTCGACGCTGATGAAGGTGCTCAGCGGCGTCTACCCCTGCGACAGCTACGAAGGCGAGATCCGCTTCGAGGGCGAAGCGCGGCGCTTTCGCGGCATCGCCGACAGCGAGAAGCTGGGCATCATCATCATCCACCAGGAACTCGCGCTGGTGCCCCTGCTCTCGATCACCGAGAACATCTTCATGGGCAACGAGATCGCGCGTGGCGGCGTGATCGACTGGTTCGCCGCGCATGCGAAGACGCGCGCGCTGCTGGCGAAGGTCGGCCTGGCCGAATCGCCCACCACGCTGGTGACCGACCTCGGTGTGGGCAAGCAGCAGCTGGTGGAAATCGCGAAGGCGCTGTCGAAGGACGTGAAGCTGCTCATCCTCGACGAGCCGACCGCGAGCCTGAACGAACGCGACAGCGACGCGCTGCTGGCGCTGCTGCTCGAACTCAAGCGCCAGGGCATCGCGTCGATCCTCATCTCGCACAAGCTCAACGAGATCGCCAAGGTGGCCGATGCGATCACGGTGCTGCGCGACGGCACCACGGTCGAGACCATGGACTGCCGCGCCGCGCCGATCAGCGAAGACCGCATCATCCGCGGCATGGTCGGGCGCGACATGGAACACCGCTATCCGCAGCGCACGCCGCACATCGGCGAGACGGTGTTCGAGGTCAGCGACTGGCATGTGCACCACGCGGTGCATGCCGAGCGCGAGATGATCAAGGGCATCGACCTGAACGTGCGGCGCGGCGAGATCGTCGGCATCGCCGGCCTGATGGGCGCCGGCCGCACCGAGTTCGCGATGAGCGTGTTCGGCCGTTCCTACGGCCAGCGCATCCGCGGCACGGTGCGCATGAACGGCCAGCCGGTCGACGTGAGCACGGTCCGCAAGGCCATCGACCATGGCATCGCTTACGTGACTGAAGACCGCAAGGGCTACGGCCTGGTGCTCGAGGAAGACATCCGCAAGAACATCACGCTGGCGAACCTGGACGCGGTGTCGACCGGCGCGGTGATCGACGAAGGCCGCGAATGGAAGGTGGCGGGCGACTACCGCCAGGCACTGCGCATCCGCTGTTCCGGTACCGACCAGCTGGTGGTGAACCTCTCGGGCGGCAACCAGCAGAAGGTGGTGCTCAGCAAGTGGCTGTTCGCCAAGCCGGAGCTGCTGATCCTCGACGAGCCGACGCGCGGCATCGATGTCGGCGCCAAGTACGAGATCTACACCATCATCGATCAGCTCGCCCAGCAGGGCAAAGGCATCCTGATGATCTCGTCGGAACTGCCCGAGCTGCTGGGCATGTGCGACCGGATCTATGTGATGAACGAAGGCCGCTTCGTCGCCGAATACCCGGTGGCGGAGGCCTCGCAGGAGCGCATCATGCGCGCGATCGTGAATTCAGGGAGTTCCGTCCATGTCCCCCAGTGACACCGAAGCGGCACAGCCCGCCGTCCCGCTGACACCCGCCGCCGGCGCCAAGCTGCATGCGGGTTTCCTCAAGAACAACCTGCGCGAATACGGCATGCTGATCTCGCTGGTCGCAATCATGGTGCTGTTCCAGGTGCTGACCGACGGCACGCTGATGCGGCCGCTCAACCTGACCAACCTGCTGCTGCAGAACAGCTATGTGGTGATCATGGCGCTGGGCATGCTGCTGGTGATCGTGGCCGGCCACATCGACCTGTCGGTGGGCTCGGTCTGCGGCTTCATCGGTGCGCTGGCAGCGGTGCTGATGGTGCAGTACGACTGGGGCTATGTGCCGACCGCCATCGTCAGCATCCTGGCGGGCGCGATCATCGGCGCGGCACAGGGCTGGTTCGTGGCCTACGGCAAGATCCCGTCATTCATCGTGACGCTCGCGGGCATGCTGGTTTTCAAGGGCCTGACGCTGGCGCTGCTGCAAGGCCAGTCGCTCGGGCCGTTCCCAGAGACCTTCCAGAAGCTCAGCTCCGGCTTCATCCCCGATCCGCTTGGCGGCGACACGATGCGCACCACCTCGCTGATCGTCGGCGCGCTGGCGGCCGCGGCCCTGGTGTTCTTCAAGCTGCGCGGCCGCGCCAAGCTGGCGGCGCACGGCATGGAGCAGGAACCCTACGCCTTCTTCCTGGTGAAGAACGTGTTTTTCGCGATCGTCATCCTGTTCTTCAGCTGGCTGCTCGCGTCGTACAAGGGCCTGCCCAACGTGCTGGTCGTGATGGCGGTGCTGATCGTCGTCTACGACTTCGTCACCAACCGCACCACCCTCGGCCGGCGCATCTATGCGCTCGGCGGCAACGAGAAGGCGGCGCGGCTCTCGGGCATCAAGACGCAGCGGCTGGCCTTCCTGACCTTCGTGAACATGGGCGCACTGGCGGCGCTGGCCGGCCTGGTGTTCGCGGCACGGCTCAACACCGCCACACCGAAGGCCGGCCTCGGCTTCGAGCTCGACGTGATCGCGGCCTGCTTCATCGGCGGCGCCTCGGCCTCGGGCGGCGTCGGCAAGGTCATGGGTGCGGTCATCGGCGCCTTCATCATGGGCGTGATGAACAACGGCATGTCGATCCTCGGCATCGGCATCGACTACCAGCAGGTCATCAAGGGCCTGGTGCTGCTGGCCGCCGTGTTCATCGACGTCTACAACAAGAACAAGTGATGAGCACCGCCAGCGCCACCGCGCCCGTGCTGGAACTCGCCGGCATCGGCAAGTCCTTCTCCGGCATCCCGGTGCTGGAGGACGTGCAACTGCGCCTCTACCCGGGCGAGATCCATGCGCTCATGGGCCAGAACGGCGCTGGCAAGTCGACCCTGATCAAGGTGCTGACGGGCGTGCTGGCTTCCAGCGGCGGCGAGATGCGGCTGGCCAGCGAGGCGATTCGGCCCGGCTCTCCGCTGGAGGCGCAGCAGCTGGGCATCAGCACCGTCTACCAGGAGGTGAACCTCTGCCCCAACCTGTCGGTGGCCGAGAACATCTTCGCCGGGCGCTACCCGCGTTGCGGCATCGCACAGGGCTTTCGCATCGACTGGCGCACGGTGAACGAGCACGCCCGAGCGCTGCTGGCGCGCATCGGGCTCGACATCGACGTGACGCGGCTGCTCGCGAGCTACCCGGTGGCGGTGCAGCAGATGGTGGCCATTGCACGTGCGCTCGGCGTGTCGTCGAAGGTGCTGATCCTCGACGAGCCCACGTCGAGCCTGGACGACGAGGAAGTCAACAAGCTCTTCGACGTGCTGCGCCGGCTGCGCGACGAAGGCCTGGCGATCGTCTTCGTCACCCATTTCATGAACCAGGTGTATGCGGTGTCCGACCGCATCACGGTGCTGCGCAACGGCCGCTGGGTCGGTGAATGGCGAGCGGCGGAGCTGGGCCCGCAGGCGCTGATCGCCGCCATGCTGGGGCGCGAACTCGCGGCCCAATCGGCCCGGCCCGAGGTGCTGCCTTCGTTCGACGACACCGCGGCCGCGCTGCTGCAGACCGAGGGACTGGGGCAGGCCACGCAGCTGCAGCCGCTCGACCTGCGCGTGCGCGCCGGCGAGATCGTCGGGCTGGCGGGGCTGCTGGGTGCCGGCCGTACCGAGCTCGCGCGCCTGTTGTTCGGCATGGAGACGCCCGACCGCGGCGTGATCCGCATCGACGGCCAGGCGGTGAGCTTCGCCAACCCGGCCGACGCGATCCGCCACGGCCTCGCGCTGTGCCCGGAAGAACGCAAGACCGACGGCATCGTGGCCGAGCTGTCGGTGCGCGAGAACATCGCGCTGGCGCTGCAGGCGCGCATGGGCACCACGAAGTTCCTGTCGCATGCCGAACAGACGGCGCTGGCCGAGCGCTTCGTCGCCGCGCTGGGCATCAAGACCGCGAGCATCGAGACGCCGATCGGCCTGCTCTCCGGCGGCAACCAGCAGAAGGCCATGATCGCCCGCTGGCTCGCCACCGAGCCGCGCCTGCTGATCCTCGACGAACCCACGCGCGGCATCGACGTGGCGGCCAAGCAGGAAATCATGGAGCAGATCCTGAAGCTGGCCGAAGCCGGCATGGCGGTGATCTTCATCTCGTCGGAAATGAGCGAGGTGGTGCGCGTGGCGCATCGCATCGTGGTGCTGCGCGACCGGAAGAAGGTGGGCGAACTGCCGGGCGGTTCGACCGAGGACGAGGTGTACGAAATGATTGCTGCGGCATGACGAACTGCCTCCTTTCGATCCGAAGCCAGAAGTCATGTTCGGGGCGGGATCACGCCGACGGCGTACTCTGCTCCGCGAATGTCCCCCGGCCTGCGGCCTCCTCCTTTATTTCGCTGCGCAGAGCAC
>CALRYR010000111.1:0-9995 GCA_943372425.1 Variovorax sp. YR752
ACGCCTTCCACACGCCGATGATGGACGCGGCGGTGCCGCCGTTTCTCGAGGTCGTCCGGTCGGTCACGCTCGGTGCGCCGACCATCCCCATCGTGTCTACGGTCACCGGTGTGGAGCTCACGGCCGCGCAGGCGCAGGACCCGATGTACTGGGCTTCGCACATCCGGCTGCCGGTGAACTTCGCCGGTGCGATCAAGACCCTGTGGCAGGCCGAGCAGCGCGTGCTGCTCGAGATCGGGCCGCGCGGCTCGATGTCCTCCCTCGCCATGGCGCAGGTCGCCCACCGCGGCAGCCAGATCGCCATCCCGTCGCTGCAGGATTCCAGCGACGACCACCTCGAGAGCCGCTCGCTGGCGCGCGCGGTGGGCCAGCTCTGGACCTGGCAGGTCGAGCTCGACTGGGCGGCGTACTTCGGCGATGCGGCCGTCGGCCGGGTGCCGCTGCCGACCTATCCCTTCGAGCGCAAGCGCTACTGGGTGGACCCGCAGCAGGTCAGCATCCGCCAGAAGAGCGCGACCGAAGTGGCCGCCGTGCAAGCGTCGGCCGACATCGCGTCGGCTGCAGCCGCCACGGCCGATCCCGCGGCGACGCGCGCGCGCATCGTGGCGGACTTGAAGGGCATCCTCGAGGAAGTCTCGGGCGAAGACCTCCAGGCCGCGGAGACCAGCGCGACCTTCTTCGAGCTGGGACTCGACAGCCTGCTGCTCACGCCAATCACCTTCATGGTCAAGGAGCGCTTCGGCGTGACCGTCACCTTCCGCCAGCTGCTGGGCGATCTGTCCACGCTCGATGCGCTGTCGGCCTACGTGGCGACGGAGTCCCGGAAGTCTGTGGTGCCCGCAGTGGCGGCTTCGGTGACGGTCGACGTCGCGGCAGCTCTCCCGGCCGCGCAGCCGGGCGTGCGAATCGTGGCCACCACGCCGACGCAACAGGCCTTGCTCTCGGGCGAACGCCAGCGCGCGGACGGCAGCCTCGCGCACATCGAGTCGGTCACCATCGAACTCACGGGCGCCCTGCGCAAGCCCTCGCTCGAAGCGGCCATCCACAGCCTGCTGGGCGCGCACGATGCGCTGCGCGCCTCGTTCGACGCGACGGGTGCGTTCATGCGGGTGTCGTCCGAGGTCGTGCCGCCGGCGCTGCGCTGGATCGATGCATCGCCCGACGAATCGCAGGCGCTGATCGCCCAGGAGATGCGCACGCCCTTCGATCTCGCGGTGGCGCCGCTGATCCGCTTCGTGGTCCTGTCGCTCGCCGAGGACCGGCACCGGGTGGTGATGACCGCGCATGCGGCCATCTGCGACCGGTGGTCGCTCGACGTGCTGATCGAGGAACTCGCGCATGCCTACGGCACGCACGCCTCGACGGGGCAGGTCGCCCCGCTGCCGGCCGAGCAGTACGAGGACTATGCGGCGTGGCAGGCCGCGCAGGCGCAGGATGCCGCCTCGACGAGCCGCAAGGCCTATTGGTCGACCGAACTCGCCGCCACGCCGATCCGACTCTTCGCGGCGCCCGAAGCCGCGGCGGTGCCGCCGGAGGCCATCGGTCGCATTGCGTTCACGGTGGAGGGCGCGCAGCTCGCTGCCCTCAAGGACGCGAGCGCGGCCTGGCGCTGCAGCCTGTTCAACACGCTTTTCGCGGCACTGCACGCCACCTTCCACCGCTACGCGCCGGCGTCGCTGGTGCGCATCGCGACGCCGTTCGCCGGCCAGTCCACGTCGAACATGCCGCGGCTGGTGGGTGCCTGCACGCAGGTGCTGCCCATCGCCACGCGCGGCGGCGGCTCGTTCGCCGAGCTGCTGGTCGAGCTGCAGGACAAGCTGATCGCCGCCTACGAGAACCAGGGTGAGCCGCTCGAGAACGCACCGGTGGCCTTCATCCACACCAAGCGGCTGCGGCCCGCGGCCTGCGCCTTTGCGGGGCTGGAGATGGATTACCGTTTCAACGACCGTGCCGCCGAAGCGTTCGATGTGCTGTTCGAAGTCTTCGACTTCGACGACAAACTGATCGTGACGTGCGGCTACCGGGCCGCGCATGTCCAAGACGGGGCGGTCCGGCGCGTGATGGACGACTATGCTGCATGCCTGTCGGCCCTCGGTGCCGCGTCTGCGCCGGGGCTCCCCGGAGCGGGCCTCCACCTGAACAAGCCGGTGAGCGCACAGCCCACCGAACTGGCCGACGCCGCCTGACGACGAACCCCTGAATTTCCCGCTTTCGATGCAAAACCACCATTTCCTGCACGGTATCGACTACGCCCTCGGCGAGGAGGATCGCGCGCACGACACCGCTTCCGGCTTCGGCACCTTCAACATTCCCAACCGTCCCGCGCTCTGGGGCTGGGGCCAGTACCGGCAGGCGACCAGCAGCGTCTTCGACCTGATGATCGCGGCGGCGAGGCGGTCGATGGATGCGGCGCGCATCCGTCCGGCGGATGTCGACTGCGTGGTGTTCTGCCATGCCACCGTGCCGGCCTACGACGGCCCGCCGATCGCTGCGGTGAGCCGCGTGCTGAACGCGCTCGGCCTGGAGCGTGCGTTCCCCGTGTCCGTGGGGCTCAATGGATGCGCGGCGATGCTCTCGGGCGTCGCGCTCGCGGACGGCCTGCTGGCCGCCAAGCGCTACAAGACAGTGCTGGTGATCGCGGGTGACGTGCACCCCGCCGACGCGCCGCGCTTTCTGCGCTACGCCATCTTCAGCGACGCCGCCTGTGCCTGCGTGGTGTCGTCGGAGCCGCGCGACGGCGGCTACGCGCTGGTGGCCACCGCGACGGCGGCCGATCCGGCGACGATGGCCGAGGATGCCGGCTTCAGCTCGGCGCTCGCACTGCAGGCCAACCAGGCCATGCTGAGCGCCGCAGGCCTGGCGCCATCCGATGTCGCCAGGATCTTCTGCAACAACATCTTCCTGCCCATCACCACGATGAAGGAAACCGAAGGCGGTTTCGAGGCCGGACAGATCTACACAGACAACGTCAAGCGCATCGGCCACTGCTATTCGGCCGACGCGTTGATCGGCCTGGCCGACTTCGCGCGTGCCGGCGGCGCGCAACGCGGGGCGTACTTCCTGGCCGGTGCCGATTCGCCCGGCCTGCGCGCGGGCGTTCTGCTCAAGGCCGTCTGATCGGCGGCGTCACAGGAACATCCCGCCCGATGCCTCGATCCGCTGGCCGGTGATCCAGCGGTTGCCCGGCTGCAGCAGCATGGCGATGGCGCCGCCGATGTCGTCGGGCAGGCCGACGCGGCCGAGCGCCGTCTGCGACGCGATCATGGCGTTCAGCTGCGCGTTGTCCCGCACGGCACCGCCGCCGAAATCCGTTTCGATGGCGCCGGGTGCCAGCACGTTCACAGCGATGCCGCGCGGGCCCAGTTCCTTCGCGAGGTAGCGCGTCAGCACCTCGATGCCGCCCTTCATCGACGCATAGGCGGCGTAGCCGGGCAGGGCGAAGCGGGCCAGGCCACTGGAGACATTGACGATGCGGCCCCCGTCGGCGATCAGCGGCAGCAGCACCTGCGTGAGGAAGAACGGGCCCTTCAGGTGGATGTCGACGAGCGTGTCGAACTGCGCCTCAGTCGTCTCGGCGATGGACGCGTGGATGCCGATGCCGGCGTTGTTCACCAGGTGGTCGAAGGTGTCACGCTGCCAGACGCGGGCCAGCGCCGCCTTCACCTCGGCGGCGAAGGCCGGGAAGCTGCCGCTCCTGGCGACGTCCAGCGGCAGGGCCACCGCGCGGCGGCCGAGCGCCTCGACGTCGCGGACCAGCGCCTGGGCTTCATCGGCGCCGCTGCGGTAGGTCAGGATCAGGTCGGAGCCCTGGCGGGCGAGGTGCTGGGCGGCGTTCTTGCCGAGGCCGCGGCTGGCGCCGGTGATGAGGGCGATGGGGGCGTTCATGGTCGTTCCTTGGGGGTTGAAATGCGATGGAATGAACTTTAGGGAAAGACAATCCATCGATAAACCGGCTGAAATGAACCAAACTGTTCAGTCATGAAGAACAATGGCGGCCATGGTCATGGAACTCGGCGCGCTGCGCACTTTCGTCACGGTCGCCGAACTGGCGAGCTTCACCCGCGCGGCCGAACAGCTCGGCATGCCCAAGGCCCGGGTATCGACCACCGTGCAGCAACTCGAGGGCGAACTGGGCACACGGCTGCTGCACCGCACCACCCGCACGGTGCGCCTCACGCCCGATGGCGAGCAGTTCCGCGACCGCGCGCTGCTGCTGCTGGCCGATGCGGACGAGCTGCAGGCGTGGTTCCATCAGGCGCCTGGTGCGCTGCGCGGCCGGCTGCGGATCGACCTGCCGATCGGGCTCGCGCGCGCGGCGGTCATCCCGCGGCTGCCGGAGTTCTTGGCCGTGCATCCGCAGCTCGACGTCGAACTGAGCACCACCGACCGCCGGGTGGACCTGATCCACGAAGGCTTCGACTGCGTGCTGCGCGTCGGCACGCTGGAGGACTCGGGCCTGGTGGCGCGCCGGCTCGGCGAACTGGCGCAGATCAACGTCGCCAGCGCAGCCTATCTGGCCGCGCATGGCACACCGCACACGCTCGATGACCTGGCGACCCACCGGCTGGTGCGCTACGCGCCGGGCCTTGGCGGCGGCGCCGCGCTGTGGGAATACGACGTGGGCGAGGGACTGCAGACACTGCCCATGGCCAGCATCGTCACCGTGACCAGCACCGATGCCTACCAGGACGCCTGCATCGCCGGCCTCGGCATCATCCAGGCGCCATCGTTCTGGCTACGGTCGTTGATCGATGCGGGCCGGCTGGTGGAGGTGCTGCCGGCCTTCCGTGCGCCGGCGATGCCGGTGTCGCTGCTCTACCCGAATCGCCGCCATCTGTCGAAGCGGGTGCAGGCGCTGATGGACTGGCTGGCCGACGTGCTGCGTCCCTTTGTGCAGCCGCCGGATTGAGCCGCTCAGGAGCGCACGTTCGGCAGCGACTTCAGCGTGTCGAGGAAGGTGTCGCGCCACCAGTGCACGTCCTGGTCGCGGATGCGCTGCAGCAGCTTCTGGTGCCGCGCCCGGCGTTCGTTGAGCGGCATCTGCAACGCCTGCTGGATGGTCTCGGCCGTGCCGTGCACGTCGTACGGGTTGACCAGCAGCGCTTCCTTCATCTGCTCCGCCGCACCGGCGAAGCGCGACAGCACCAGCACGCCGGGGTCGGCCGGGTCCTGCGCCGCGACGTACTCCTTCGCGACCAGGTTCATGCCGTCGCGCAGTGGCGTGACCAGGCCGACCGCCGATGCGCGACACAGGCCGGGCACGCGCTTGCGCGCCACCATCCGGTGGATGTAGCGCACCGGCATCCAGTCGAGTTCGCCGTAGTCGCCGTTGATGGCGCCGCACAGTGATTCGAGTTCGCGCCGGATGTCGCCGTAGGCGTCGACGCTCTCGCGCGTGGGCGAGGCGATCTGGATCAGCGTCGCGCTGCGCCGGTTCTCCGGATAGTTCGCCAGCAGTTCGCGGAAGGCGCGCACACGGTGCGGGATGCCCTTCGAGTAGTCGAGCCGGTCGATGCCGAGCAGCAGGCGGCGCTGCGAATACTCCTTCTTCATCGTCTCGTACATGTCCTTCGATTCCTTGGCGTGCGTGAGCGCCAGGAACTCGTCGACATCGATGCCGATGGGGAAGGCGCTGCAGCGCACCGTCTGCCCGTAGGCGCGGTACATGTCGTCGCCCAGCGCCTCGCCGTTGGCTTCGTTGATCACGTAGCGTTCGAAGTGCTGCACGTCCTGGTTGGCCTGGAAGCCGATCAGGTCGTAGGCGAACAGCGAGCGCGCCAGCCATTCGTGCTGCGGGATCGCTGCCATGATGATCTGCGGCGGCAGCGGGATGTGCAGGAAGAAGCCGATGCGCTGCCGGCAGCCCATGGCACGCAACTCGGCCGCGAGCGGGATCAGGTGGTAGTCGTGCACCCAGATGACGTCGTCTTCCTTCAGCAGCGGCATCAGCTTGCGTGCGAAGAGCTGGTTCACGCGGCGGTAGCCGCCGATGAAGCCGGCGTCGAAATTGGCCAGGTCGAGCCGGTTGTGGAACACCGGCCACAGCACGTCGTTGCTGTAGCCCGCGTAGTAGCTGTCGTGGTCCTCGCGGCTCAGGTCGAGGGTGGCCAGCGTGACCTTGCCGGCCTGCTGCTTGTGCATCTCGCCTTCGCCGGTCGGGCCGTCTTCGACGATGGTGCCGCTCCAGCCGAACCAGAGACCACCGGTCTGCTGCAGCGACTCGCCCAGCGCCACGGCCAGACCGCCAGCGGCGGGCTTGCGCGGGTCGGCCACGCGGTTGGAAACGACGACGAGTCGGCTCATGGCTTGGCCTCCGGGCTGGGGCCGTTCGCCAGCAGGTCGCGCGCCTCCAGCAGCCATTCGTAGACGGCGAGCGTCGAGTCGAGGCGGTGCAGCGCCTGTGTCGGCCCGGAGCCGACCTTGATCGCGACGCCGCCGCGTGGCTGCACGACGGCAAAGCCGGTCTCATCGGTCGTGTCGTCGCCGGCGAACACCGGCACGCGACCGGCGAAGGGCGCCTCTCGCATGAAGGCATCGATGGCGATGCCCTTGTTCACGCCGGCTGGCTTCACTTCGAAGACGAACTTGCCGTGCAGCAGCTCGAGTTGCGGATGGCCGTCGAGCAGGCGGACCAGCGCGTCGCGGCACACATCGCCCAGGTCCGGCGCCATGCGGTAGTGCAGGGCGATGGCCGAATGCTTGCGCTCCACCAGCAGGCCCTGGTGGGCGCCGGCAAGGTCGTTGCAGGCGTCGAGCACGAAGGCGAGGTCCGGCGGACGCTGCTCCTGCATGTTGCCTTCGGCATCGCGGCGCTGAACCCCGTGTTCGCCCGCAGAGGGCAGGCGCAGCGGCGCGAGGAAGCGGTCGAGCACGTCGATCTGCCGGCCCGAGACCACGGCGAGCGCACCGCCCAGCAACCCGTGCAGGTCGGTGAGCAGCGCCACGAGTGCGGGCGGCACCTCGATGGCTTCGGGGGTTTCGGCCAGGGCGACCAGCGTGCCGTCGAAGTCCAGGAAAAGGGCGGCGTCGGGGGTGAGGCGGGGAGGCTTCTGCATCCCGACAGACCTTAACAGCCGCGGGGGCAATGCCGCGTCGGCCAACGCCGCGAGTGCCTGGCTCAGCCGGCCTCACCCAGCAGCGCAGCCACGGCCTCGGTGCGCGCCCGGCTCACCGCTTCGCCGATCTTCGGTCCGGTGGCGCCACGCTGCGCTGCGGCCTCGGCGATGGGCCGCGTCGGCACGGCCAGCGCGGCATCGAGGACGCGCTGCAGGCGTTCGCGCTGCGGGTAGGGCCGGTCCTCGAAGCCGAGCCGGCCGCGGGCGTCGCATTCGCAGGCCAGCAGCGCCTGGGCGAAGCGCTGCGGCTTGCGCAAGGCGTCGCAACGCTCCAGCAGCCGCATCAGCGCCGCAGCGCCCAGCTCGGCACTGCGGTGGATGTTGCCGTGCTCGCGCGCCACCACCTCCGCCAGTTCGCGCAGCTCGACCGGAATGCGCCAGCGTTCGCACACGTGCTGCAGCAGCTTGACGCTGCGCTGCTCGTGCCCGATGTGGCGCGACAACTCGTCGGCACGGGTCGTGCCCTTGCCCAGGTCGTGCACCAGGCAGGCGAAGCGCACCTGCAACGGCGCTTCCAGGCGCGCCGCCATGTCGAGCACCATCATCAGGTGCACGCCGGTGTCGACTTCGGGGTGGTGCGCTTCCGGCTGGGGCACGCCCCACAGGCGGTCGACCTCGGGCAGCAGCACCCTCAGCGCGCCGCAGTCGCGCAGCACTTCGAACATGCGCGACGGGCGTGCTTCCATCAGGCCGCGCGCCAGCTCCTGCCAGACGCGCTCGGGCACCAGCGCGTCGACCTCGCCGTCGGCCACCATGTCGCGCATGAGCGCCTGCGTCTCCGGGGCGATCGAGAAATCGGCGAAGCGCGCGGCGAAGCGCGCCACCCGCAGGATGCGCACCGGGTCTTCGCGGAAGGCGTCGGTGACATGGCGCAGCACCTTCTGCTGCAGGTCGCGCTGGCCGTGGTACGGATCGACCAGCGCCGACGCGTCGATCGGCATATCGCCCGCGCGTTCGGCGGGCAGGGCGATGGCGTTGATCGTCAGGTCGCGGCGCGCCAGGTCCTGTTCGAGCGTGACGTCGGGCGCGGCGTGCACAACGAAGCCGCGGTAGCCGGGGGCGCTCTTGCGTTCGGTGCGCGCCAGGGCGTATTCCTCGCGCGTTGTCGGATGCAGGAAGACGGGGAAGTCGCGGCCCACGGGCAGATAGCCGCTCGCTTCCATCTGCGCTGGTGTGGCGCCGACGACGACCCAATCGCGGTCGCTGCCCGGCCGGCCGAGCAGGGCATCGCGGATGGCGCCGCCGACGAGAAATGTGTTCATCCGCCCAAGTGTAGGGATAGCCCGGGGGTAGAAAAAGCACGATCGTTCGTAATATTCCGTCCGGCAGATACGCACGGGGCGGACGCCGGTCTTCATCTTCACTCGGAGCAACTCGTCAATGAAAAAATCACTCTTCGCGCTGGCGGCCGTCGCGGCCTTGGGGTCGGGCAGCGCCATGGCACAGAACGCAGGCGACTGGGTGCTGGGCGCCGGCTGGCTGCACTTCGCACCGCAGGACTCGAGCACGCCGCTGCGCTTCACCTCGCCGATCAACGCCACGGTGCCGGGATCCGGCGCGAGCGTCGGTTCGTCCGACACGCTGGGGCTGAGCGCCACGTATTTCTTCGACAGCAGCTGGGCCCTCGAAGGCGTGTTCGGCGTGCCGCCGACGTTCAAGCTCGAAGGCGAGGGCTCGCTGGCCCCGCTGGGCCAGCTCGGCGACGCCAAGCAATGGAGCCCGACGCTGTTGGCCAAGTACTACTTCGGCAGTGGCAACGATGCGTTTCGGCCCTTCGTCGGCGCGGGTGCCACCTACGTCTGGTACAGCGACATCAACCTGACGTCGAACCTGCAGAACACCCTCGGCGGCCGCCTGGGCCGTCCGGCGGGCAGCACGACCACCAAGGCGAAGCTCGACGATTCGATCGCACCCGTCTTCAACATCGGCGCCGGCTACCAGATCGACAAGCACTGGGGCGTGTCCTTTTCGGTGTCGTACATCCCGCTGAAGACCAAGGCGAAGCTCACCACCCGCACGGCCGCTGGCACCACCATCGGCACCAGCGAGACCAAGCTCACGCTCAACCCGATCGTGACTTACCTGCAGGCAACCTACCGGTTCTGAGCGCCGGAAGGGGAAGAGGGACGCCGCGCACTGCGCGGCGTTTTTCATGGTGCGGTGGGTTCAGTCCTGCAGCCGATAGGGTTCGTCCTCGACGACGAACTGATGCTCGGTGCGCGCCGCGTCGGTCCAGGCCTTCACTGACGGCAGCGCATGCACGCGGTCGACGTAGGCCGCGATGGCGGGCGGCACCGGCAGCGCATAGGTCTTCAGGCGCGAGGCCATCGGTGCGAAGTAGGCATCCGCGATGCTGAAGTCGCCCAGCAGCATCGGGCCGCCGTGCTCCGCCAGCAGGCTGCTCCACAGTTCGACCAGCCGCGCCAGATCGGCCCGCACGTCGGCGCGATCACGCATCAGCAATCGGCCCTGCGACGCAAGCTCGGCCTCGATGTTCATGCCGCAGTGGCCGCGGATGGCACGGAATCCGGCGTGCATCTCGGCACAGGCACTGCGCGCCTGTGCGCGACGCGCCTTGTCGGCGGGCCAGAGCGCCTTCTCGGGGAAAGACTCGGCCAGGTACTCGGCGATGGCCAGCGTGTCCGACACGACGATGTCGCCGTCGACCAGGAAAGGCACCGTGCCCGCCGAGTTGATGGGGAGAACGGCCTGCTTGAACGCCGAGTCGGGGCTGGAGAAGTCCGACCCGAAGCGCACCATGACCTCCTCGAACGGAAGGCCGGCCTGCGTCATGAGCACCCAGGGGCGCATCGACCAGGACGAGTAGTTCTTGTTGCCGATGTAGAGCTTGAGCATGCGTGTCCCTCGATGAAAAGAGGC
>CALRYR010000112.1:0-9973 GCA_943372425.1 Variovorax sp. YR752
GATCACGCCCTGGCCGTTGGGCGGGCATTCGACGATGTCCATGCCGCGAAAGCGGGTGCGGATCGGCTGCACGTACTCGCCGCGGTAGCGCGCGAAGTCTTCCGCCGTGTGCAGGCCACCGCGCGACTGCAGGAAGTCGACGATGCCGCGGCCGATGGCACCGCCGTAGAACGCGTCGCGACCGCCGGCCGCGATAGCGCGCAACGTGGCGGCCAGTTCCGGGAAGCGGTGCACGGCGCCCTCGGCCGGTGCGCGGCCGTCCTGCAGGTACACGCGCGCCGCTTCGGCGTCGTCGCGCAGCAGGGCCGCCTGCAGCGCCCAGTCGCTGGCGCAGCGCGGTGCCACCGCGAAGCCTTCTTCCGCCAGCGTGATGGCCGGCTGCAGCAGCGCGGCGAGCGGCATCGTGCCGTGGTCGGCCGCCAGCGTGGCCCAGGCGTCGACCGCGCCGGGCACCGTCACCACATGGGGCGACTGGCGGGCCCAATCGGTCACGCCGCGGGCCTGCAGGGCAGCCGGCGTGGCCGCGGCAGGCGCCCAGCCGGAGCCGTTGAAGGCGACCACGTCGTCGCGGCCCTGGCGGGCATAGAGCGCGAAGCAGTCGCCGCCGATGCCGGTCGAGCCGGGCTCGACCACGCCCTGCACCGCGCAGGCCGCGATGGCCGCGTCCATCGCGTTGCCGCCGGCCTGCAGGATGTTGACCGCCGCGAGGGTGGCGCTGGGGTGCGAGGTGGCGGCCATGCCGTTGCGGGCCATGACCACAGAGCGGCCGGGTCGTTCGAAATTGCGCATGGGGTGCGGTGTGAGTCGAGAACAGAGATGAAAGAAAGGTGCGGGTCGGTCTATGGCTGGCGCGACGCCGCCGCGGGCAGCGGCACGCCATCGGCCATCAGCTTTTCCAGCGGCGGGATGGTGGAGACGATGTGCTCGCGCATCGCCTCCTCGACTTCGTCGGGGTCGCCGCGCCGCAGCGCGTGCAGCAGGGCATGGTGGTCGTGCTCGGTGCTGTTGGGCTTGGCCGTGTGCTCCATCCAGAGGCGCATGTGCGGCTCGACGAAGGAATGCAGTGCGGCGATCTGCGCGATCAGCCGGGGCCGCTGGCTCAGCCCGCAGAGGTATTCGTGGAG
Organism: Variovorax sp. YR752; assembly: GCA_943372425.1. Taxonomy (GTDB): domain Bacteria; phylum Pseudomonadota; class Gammaproteobacteria; order Burkholderiales; family Burkholderiaceae_C; genus Variovorax. The sequence goes on from CALRYR010000112.1 coordinate 1,125, forward strand.
GTTGCGGTGGTGCGTGACCCATTGCTGCACGTCGGCGCCGTGGCGGTCCATGCGCTCCAGCAGGTTCTCGACGTCGCGCAATTCCTGCGCGCCCAGATGGGGCAGCGCGACGCGCACCGCCTGGGCCTCCAGCACGGCGCGCATCTCGAACACCTCGCGCATCTCGGCCACGGTGATGCCGCGCACCATCGCGCCGCGGTTCGGCCGTATCAGCAGCAGCCCTTCGGTCGCCAGCCGACGAAACGCCACGCGCACCGGCATGCGGCTCGCCGAGATGGCGACGGCGATGTCTTCGGCGATCAGCCGGTCACCGGCGCGGAACGCACCATTGCGGATGCGCTGCAGCACGTAGTCGTACGCCTCCTGCTCGGCGCTGGCCAGCAGGCGGTCCATCAGGCGTGCGCTCCGGCTGGGCGGCGGCGCGGGCGCGCGGGTGTGCCTTCAATCGATTTGTAAGATTGGATCCACGGATGCATGTAGACCCCCGTAAGCACGGAGCGTGCCCGACGTTTCGGCCGTGCGAGGGGGCATTTCGGGAATGCGAGCGCCGACGTGGGGCGCCGAGCGCACCGTCACGTCTCCGGGAAAGCGAGGAGCTGTGGCGCCCTCGGTCAGGCGGCGCCACAGTGGCGGGCGGTCAGTGCCCGGTGAGGACGACCGGCACTTCCGTCGCCGGCGGCGTGTTGCGGCTGCGGCCGGCGCGCACGATGCCGTCGATCATCACCATGCCCACGCCCGGGATGTCGCCCAGCGCGACGCTTTCGAGCAGGCCGGCGGCCGGCGAATGCTGCGCGCGGTCCATGAAGACGAAGTCGGCATCGCGGCCCACTTCGATCAGGCCGCAGTTGAGGTTGCGGATGCGCGCCGTGTTGCCGGTCGCGAAGCAGAACACCTGCTCGGCCGGGATGTTCGCGAAGGCCGTGATGAACGACACCATGCGCAGGATGCCCAGCGGCTGCACGCCCGAACCGGCCGGGCCGTCGGTGCCGAGGATGACGCGGTGCGGGCACTTCAGCTCGATGGCGGCGCGAGCCGCGGCGATGGCCGTCTTCTCGTTGCCGTTGTGCACGATCTCGATCGCGCGCGTGCTCTTCTCGCACAGCTCGCACACATGCGCCTCGGGCAGCGAGGTGTGGCCGCCGTTGATGTGGCCGATGACGTCGGCGTCGGCTTCGAGCACCACGTCCTTGTCGATGTAGCCCGAGCCCGGCACAGAAGGGCCGCCCGTGTGGATGGTGCTCTGGATGCCGTACTTGCGCGCCCACGCGACCATCTCCTTGGCCTCGTAGCCGGCCTTCACCGTGCCCAGGCCCACTTCGCCGAGCAGGCCCACGCCGGCTTCGGCGAGTTCCTTGAAGTCGCTCTCGACCATGCCCTTCTCGATGACCGGCGCACCGGCCAGCACCTTCACGCCGCTGGGGCGGAAGTTGTCGTAGGCGCGCTGGGCGGTGATGGCCAGCGCCTTGAGGCCGACGATGTCCTTCGGCCGGCCGGGCAGGTGCACTTCACCGGCGGAGATCATGGTGGTCACGCCGCCGTTCATCGACGAGTCGATCCAGCCGAGCTGGCTCTGGCGCGGCGTCCAGTCGCCGAAGACCGGGTGCACGTGGCTGTCGATCAGCCCCGGTGCGACGGTCGTCTTCTTGCAGTCGATGACGGTCTTCGCGCCTTCGACGTCGCAGTCCTTGTACTTGCCGACCGCGGTGATGAGGCCGTCGACCACGACGATGGTGTCGGCGTCGAGGATCGGCTGGTCGATGTCGCCCGAGAGCAGCAGACCTATGTTCTGGATGACGACCTTGCCCGACTTGCCGCCGGCTGCGATTTCTGCCATTTGATGTCCTCGTGGGGTGGGGTTGTGTCTTGTGGTTCGTCTGCGCGCACCGTGCGCAGCAGCGTTTCGATCACGAAGTCTTCCCAGTGCGTGACCGCCGCCGGCAACTCCAGCGGCTCGCCAAGGAAGGCGGTGAGCGTGTGGCGGTTGGCCGTGTAGAAATAGCCGGTGGATGCGATCAGCAGATAGACATCGCGCGCCACCAGATCGGTGCGAAACAGGCCCTGCGCCGCACCGCTCTGGAGGATCTCCGAGACGATGGCCACCGCGCGCGACGAGTACTCGCGCGCCCGCAGCGACTTCGAGATGTGCCGGCCCTTGTGCAGGTTCTCGGTGTTCAGCAGCGTCACGAACTCGGGGTTCTTGCGGTAGTAGCCGAGCACGAAGCGGATGACCGCGGTGAGCGCGTCCACAGGCCGCGTGGTGTCGAGGTCGAGCGCCGCCTCGGCATCGTCCATGCGCTGGTAGATGCCTTCGAGCACCGCGATGAACAGGCCTTCCTTGCTGCCGAAGTAGTAGTAGATCATCCGGTCGTACGACTTGGCTGCCTTGGAGATCTTCTCCACGCTGCCGCCGTCGTAGCCGTACTTGGCGAACACCTTGGTGGCCGCCTTGAGGATCGCATCGCGCGTGGCCTGCGCCGCAGCCTCGCGCACGCCCGTCTTGCGCTGGGGCTTGGCGGCGCTGCGGCTCGTGCCCATCGCTTACTTTTCAGCGAAGGCGCGTTCGACGACAAAGTCGCCCGGCGTCGAGGTGTTGCCTTCCTTGAAGCCGCGCGCTTCCAGCATGTGCTTCAGGTCGACCAGCATGCCGGGGCTGCCACACAGCATCACGCGGTCTTCGGCGGCGTTGATCGGCGGCAGGCCGAGGTCGTCGGTGAGCTTGCCGCTTTCGACCAGCTCGGTGATGCGCCCCATGTTGCGGAACTCTTCGCGCGTGACGGTCGGGTAGTACAGCAGCTGCTTCTCGATCAGCTCGCCCAGGAATTCATGCTTGGGGAGGTGGTCGATGACGAGGTCGTGGTAGGCCAGCTCGTCGACCTGGCGCACGCCGTGCACCAGGATGACCTTCTCGAACTTCTCGTACGTTTCCGGGTCACGGATGATGCTCATGAACGGTGCGAGGCCGGTGCCCGTGCCGAAGAGATACAGGCGCTTGCCGGGAAGCGTGTAGTCGATCAGCAGCGTGCCGGTGGGCTTGCGGCCCACGATGATGGTGTCGCCGACCTGGATGTGCTGCAGCTTCGATGTGAGTGGGCCGTCGTCGACCTTGATGCTCAGGAACTCGAGGTATTCCTCGTAGTTGGCGCTGGCGATGGAATAGGCACGCAGCAACGGCTTGTTGTTCACCTTGAGACCGATCATGGTGAAGTGACCGTTCGAGAAGCGCAACGCCGGGTCGCGCGTGGTGGTGAAGGTGAACAGGCGGTCGGTCCAGTGGTGGACCGAGAGGACGCGTTCTTCGCTGAATGCACTCATGAAATGACTCGATGGAAAGTGGACGAAATGGCGGGCGACACAGGCTTGCAAACGGGGCTGGCGACCTTGACAAGCAGACACCGGCTGAGGCCGCCCAATTGTCGTTCACCGTATGCACCATGCCGGTGAGCCCAGGAAAACACCCATGCAAACATCGGGCCGGGACGGTAGATTCCAGCACATTGATGTAGTGAACACCACATGAACGTGGAGCGGATGCTACACAAATGACAAATTGCGCACAAGCGTGGAACCGGCATGTTTGTTGCACGCGTCGGCTGCACGCTTTCAGAGAGATCGCCACGATGACTGAACACACCAAGACAGATGGACTGCCGGGCATGGACGTGCCGGTGATCCCCGACGCCGCCGGCTTTGGCAAGGCGCCGCCGCGCAACGACCGCATGAGCACGGCCAAGGTCGAGTGCAACGCCTGCCCGGTGCTGTGCCAGATCTCCGACGGCCGCACCGGTGCCTGCGACCGCTACGCCAATCGCGAGGGCGTGCTGGTGCGCGTCGACCCCGTCGTGCTGCTGCGCCGCGCGCTGAGCAGCCCGTCCCCCGCGCTGGTGCCCTTCGCTCGCGATGGCGCCGAGCCGGCCGCTGCCGAGGCGCAAGGCGCGGAGCCGGAATGGAATGGCGACCTGCTGCACGCCGACGAAGTCTTCGTCACCGGCGTCGGCTCGTCCACCACCTACCCCGACTACAAGCCCGCGCCTTTCATCGTCGGCTCGAAGGCGCAGGGCGTCGACATGGTCACCGTGGTCACCGAGGGTATCTTCAGCTACTGCAGCCTGAAGGTGAAGATCGACACCGACCGCTTCCTCGGCGCCGAGCAGGCCAACGTCCGCTACAAGGGCGAGGTCGTCGGCCATGTCACCACGGCGGAATACGGCTCGCAGATGCTGTCGCTCGGCGGCGTGCACCACCTCACCGGCGGCAGCAAGAAGGAAGGCCGCATGGCGCTGGAGCTGATGCAGAAGCTCGGCAACAAGCAGCCGGCCGAATGCACCATCGACGGCGGCTCCAGCCTGGTCATCCAGGCCGGTCGCGCGCCCATCGTCAACGGCGTGGAAGAGCAACGCATGCGCGTGGGCTGCGGCTCGGCGGCGGTGGGCATCTTCGCGCGCCAGTTTGCCGGCGTGGCCGACGAAGTGGTGGTGGTCGACGACCACATCACCGGCGTGCTCACGCAGCACCAGGCCGGCCGCTGCCTCGACATGCCCGAATCGGGCATCAAGATGCTGGGCCGCAAGTCGACACCGGGGCGCTACTTCCAGGTGGCCAACCCCGGCAATGGCTGGGGCGGCACCGACATCGCCGACCCGCTCTCGATCATCGAGGGCTGGGAAGAGGGCGTGGCCAAACCGGGCCTGCGCCTGCTGATGACATCGACCACCGGCGAGCATGCGCAGTGGTACGTGCTCGACGACGCGCTGGTGCCGGTCGAGCAGCCGATGCCGCCGGAAGTGCGCCGCATCGTCGAGCGCATCGGCGAGAACTGCGAGCCGTCGCTGTGCACGGTGCTCTTCCTCGGCGGTGCCGGCGGCAGCTTGCGCGCGGGCGTCACCGAGAACCCGGTGCTGCTCACCCGTGCGATCAAGCGCGCGCTGGTCAACGTGACTTGCGGCGGCGCACCGGCCTATGTGTGGCCGGGCGGCGGCATCACGGTGATGGTTGACGTCATGCGCATGCCCGACAACAGCTTCGGCACCGTGCCCACGCCGGCCATCGTCGCGCCCATCGAATTCAGCATGCGGATCGAGGACTACGCCGCGCTCGGCGGTCACGTCGACCATGTGTTCCCGTTGAAGGAAGCCCTGGCACGCGGTGCGTGGCAGGACGACGGCGCGCCGGTCACGCGCCAATGGGTGCGCGTCGATGACGCCAACCCCTGGCCACTCGGCCAGCCACCGATGCTGGGCTGAGCCTTGCACGCCGAACGCCATCCGCTCGACGCCCAGCGTTGGCACCTGCATCACGGCCCGATCGATCTGGTGATCGAGGCCGAAGGCGATGCCGCGGCCGTCGCGTCGGCGCATGCGGCGGCGTGGGCGCGCTTTGAATCCGTGCTGGGTGAACTGGTGCGCGAACTGCCCATGCTGCGAGAGCCCGTGGGCGTGCTGTGCGCGTTGCAAGGCCCGATCGCGCGCCGCATGTGGAACGCCTGCGCACCCTTTCGTCCGGCCTTCATCACGCCGATGGCGGCGGTGGCCGGGTCGGTGGCCGACGAGATCATCGCCTTCTACCGCCGCCCCGGCATCGAACGCGCCTGGGTCAACAACGGCGGCGACATCGCGCTGCACCTGGCGGCAGGGCGCGCGGCGCGTGTCGGCCTGTTCGCCGACATCGCGCAGTTCGACCTGGCCGACGCCGGGCCGCTTACGACGGATGGCCAGTTCGTCGTCGACGCAGCCGAACCGGTGCGCGGCGTCGCCACCAGCGGCTGGCGCGGCCGCAGCTTTTCGCTCGGCATTGCCGACAGCGTGACGGTGCTCGCCGCCACGGCGGCGCAGGCCGACGCGGCGGCCACCGTCATTGCCAACGCCGTCGATGCCGACGACCCAGCGATTCGCCGCCTGCCGGCCAGCCAGTGCAAGGACGACAGCGACCTCGGCGACATCCCGGTGACCGTCGACGTGCCACGGCTTGCCCCCGCGACGGTGCGCCGCGCACTCGATGCGGGCGCGGCCCGCGCGCGCAGCCTGCAGAGGGGCGGAAACGCCTGGGCCGCGATGCTGGTTTGCCAGGGGCAACGGCGTCTTGTCGAACCCTTATGCTCCATCACCGCGGCGACGCCGCGCGATGCAGTTGGTTCAGTATTTGCTTAACGAATGGCGAGCTTCATTCCATGATCGATATCCGCCGCGTCTTCACCCATGTCGAGCACATTCACCACGAGTTCGGTCCCCGCGCCGAAACGCCGTTGGTGCGTGGTGCCATCGGCGTGGTGATGACCAATCCTTTCGCGGGCCGCTACGAGCCCGACATCCTTCCGATGATGAGCCTGCTCGACCCCGTGGGCGTCGACATGGCGCACCGGCTGCATGCCGCCATGGACGTGCCGCTCGAGCAGATCGCCACCTACGGCAAGGGCGCCATCGTCGGCGCCGCCGGCGAGCTGGAGCACGGGGCGCTGTGGCATGTGCCGGGCGGCTACGCCATGCGTGAGCTGCTGGGCTGGAAGGGCGACCGCGGTGCCTACACGGCAGGCAAGGCCGAAGAGAAAACGGGCCAGCCGGCGAACGCGCTCTCGATCGTGCCGTCGACCAAGAAGGTCGGCCCGCCCGGCGCCGCGCTCGACGTGCCGCTCACCAACATCAACGCCAGCTACGTGCGCGGCCAGTTCGACGCCATCGAAGTGCGGGTGCCCGGCGCACCGGCCGCCGACGAGATCGTCTTCATCCTCGCGATGAGCACCGGCTACCGCGTGCACGCCCGCGTCGGCGGCCTGCTGGCCAAGGACATCAGCAAGTGGGACGGCCTGCGCTGAGCCCCGAGACAAAGGAAAACATCATGAGCGCCAACATCCGCAAGTTGATCGTCCAGGTCGACGAGACCCGCAAGGAAATGGGCAAGGACATCGCACCACCCACGCGCCGTGCCGTGGCCATCGCCGTCATCGAGAACCCTTACGCTGGCCGCTACAGCGAGTCGCTCGACGAACTCATCGCCATCGGCGAAGAGCTGGGCGCGCTGCTCGGCCAGAAGGCCGTCGCGGCACTCGGCATCGCGCCCGGTGAGGCACAGAGCTATGGCAAGGCCGCCATCGTCGGCGAAGCCGGCGAGCTCGAGCACGCTGCGGCCATCCTGCATCCGAAGCTCGGCGCGCCGCTGCGCGTGGCGGTCGAGAAGGGCGCCGCGCTGGTGCCGTCGGCCAAGAAGCGCGGCACGCTGGGCACCGCCATCGACGTGCCGCTGGGCCACAAGGACGCCGCCTTCGTGCGCAGCCATTTCGACGCCATCGAGGCCCGCGTGAGCGACGCGCCACGGGCCAACGAGATCGTCGTGGCCGTCGCCGTGACCGACAGCGGCCGTCCGCTGCCGCGCATCGGTGGCCTCCAGCATTCCGAGATCAAAGGCGAAGACGGTCTGCGCTGACCGCACCGTCACCCTTCCTGCCCCGTTGTGTTTTCTCTGTTCGACCTCTCCAGGAGTTTCCCCATGAACCCATTGCGTCATGTCTTCAGCGCGGCCGCCGTCGCCACGCTCGCCACCGCCCTCGTTCCCGCGCATGCGCAGGGCGTGATCAAGATCGGCGAGATCAACAGCTACAAGGCGCAGCCTGCCTTCCTCGAGCCCTACAAGAAGGGCATGGACCTGGCGGTCGACGAGATCAACGCCGCGGGCGGCGTGAACGGCAAGAAGATCGAAATCATCACCCGTGACGACAACGCCAACCCCGGCGACGCCGTGCGCGTGGCCGAAGAACTCGTGTCGCGCGAGAAGGTCGACATGCTGGCCGGCACCTTCCTGTCGAACACCGGCCTGGCCGTGACCGACTTCGCCAAGCAGAAGAAGTTCTTCTTCCTCGGCGGCGAACCACTCACCGACAAGATGACCTGGCAGGGCGGCAACCAGTACACCTTCCGCCTGCGCCCCGGCACCTACATGCAGGCCGCCATGCTGGTGCCCGAAGCCGTCAAGCTGAAGAAGAAGCGCTGGGCCGTCGTGTACCCCAACTACGAATACGGCCAGTCGGCCGTGGCTGCGTTCAAGACGCTGATGAAGGCCGCGCAGCCCGACGTCGAATTCGTCGCCGAGCAGGCCACGCCGCTGGGCAAGGTCGACGCCGGCAGCGTGGCGCAGGCCCTGGCCGACGCCAAGCCCGACGCGATCTTCAATGTGCTCTTCGGTGCCGACCTGTCGAAGTTCGTGCGCGAAGGCAACACGCGCGGCCTGTTCAAGGACCGCGACGTCGTCTCGGTGCTGACCGGTGAACCCGAGTACCTGGACCCGCTGAAGGACGAAGCGCCCAACGGCTGGATCGTGACCGGCTACCCCTGGTACGGCATCAAGACGCCGGCGCATGACGCCTTCCTCAAGGCCTACCAGGCGAAGTTCAACGACTACCCGCGTCTCGGCTCGATCGTCGGCTACAGCATGATCAAGTCGGCCGCCGCCGGCATCGCCAAGGCCAAGAGCACCGACACCGACAAGCTGGTCGCTGCCTTCAAGGGCCTGCAGGTCGACACGCCGCTGGGCAAGATCACCTACCGCCCCGAAGACCACCAGTCGACCATGGGCGCCTTCGTGGGCCGCACCAAGAACGAGGGCGGCAAGGGCGTGATGGTCGACTACGTCTACCTCGACGGTGCCGACGCCAAGTACCAGCCGTCCGCCGCCGACGTGAAGAAGTCGCGCGCGGCAGACTGATCGAGCAAGGCAGAACGATCCATGAGCTTCTCAGGTTTCATCGTCCAGCTGCTCAACGGGCTGGCGAGCGCGTCGTCGCTGTTTCTGGTGGCGGCAGGTCTGTCGCTGATCTTCGGCGTGACCCGCATCGTGAACTTCGCCCATGGCTCGTTCTTCATGGT
>CALRYR010000113.1:0-9926 GCA_943372425.1 Variovorax sp. YR752
CCAGGCGATCGAGATGCTGCAGGGCCTGCAGAGCACGCGCGCCATGCTGCGCGGCCATTCGGCGGCGGCGCACGACGTGATCGAGTTCGCGGTGCCGCACACGCTGGCCTTCACCTTCTTCCCGGCCTGGGCGACCACGCTGCGCGAGCACTTCGGCCCGCTCAAGAGCCGGCTGATCGCGCTCAACGTGCACGACGCGGTGCACCGCCTGGTTGAGGGCAGCTGCGACGTGCTGATCGCCTACCAGCATCCGTCGCAGCCGCTGCAGCTCGACACCAACCGCTACGAGATGGTGCTGCTGGGCCACGAGGTGGTGGCGCCGTGGGTCAAGCCCGATGCCGAAGGCGCGCCGCGCTACCGGTTGCCCGGCCGTCCCGGCCAGCCGCTGCCGTACCTTGGCTATGCGCCGGGCGCGTACCTGAGCGGTGTGGTCGACCAGCTGATCAAGGACTCGAGCACGGCCATCCACCTTGACCGCGTCTACGAGACCGACATGTCGGAGAGCCTGAAGGCCATGGCGCTCGAGGGGCACGGCATCGCCTTCCTGCCGCAGAGCGCGGTGCGCAAGGAAGTCAAGGCGCGCCGGCTGGTGAGCGCGCTGCCGCCGGAGATCGACAGTCTGGAGGCCACGATGGAAATCCGCGCCTACCGCGAGCGGCCGATGGCGCCTGCCGCGTTGCCGAAAGCCACCGGTCGCGCGGCGAAGGCGAGCAGCGATGCAGCGCAAACCAAGCGTTCGGTCGAAGCCCTGTGGGCCTATCTGGTCGAGACGCAGCCGAGCGTGAAATAAATCACGAGCCCTTTTCCGTATGACGTGAATGCATGAGATCCAACGTATCCGGCATCGGTTGGCCTGCCTTCGGGCACAAAGGCTGCTTAATAAAGACTGAATGACGAAAGCATGACGACGCGCACCAGCGCGAAGCGTTCGTTTCCCGAGGGAGAATCCGCGTCATGGTGCAATATGCACCGGGTTGGCACGGGTGTTCCCTGAAACGTGAATGCCTAGAATTTCGTTGTGTCCCCATCAGTTAACTCAGGAGTTTTCCGCATGAAAAAACAAGTACTGGCACTGTCGATCCTGGCGCTCGCCGCCGGCGGCGCATTCGCGCAAGCCAACGACACCCTGGCCAAGATCAAGGCCTCCGGTGTCATCACCGAAGGCGTTCGCGAATCGTCGGGCCTGTCGTACACGCTGGGCAATGGCCAGTACACGGGCTTCCACTACGACATCTGCGCGAACATCATCAAGGACCTGGAAAAGGCCGCGGGCAAGAAGCTCGAGACCAAGTACCAGCCGGTGACCTCGCAGAACCGCATTCCTCTGGTGCAGAACGGCACCGTCGACATCGAGTGCGGCTCGACCACCAACAACGCAACCCGCCAGAAGGACGTCGCCTTCGCCGTCACGACCTACGTCGAAGAAGTGCGCATCGCCGTCAAGGCGAACTCGGGCATCAACAGCATCAAGGACCTGAACGGCAAGACCGTCGCCACCACCACCGGCACCACGTCGGTGCAGACGCTGCGCAAGAACGAACGCGCTGGCGGCATCGACTTCAAGGAGCTGTACGGCAAGGACCACTCCGACAGTTTCCTGCTGCTCGAATCGGGCCGTGCCGATGCCTTCGTGATGGACGGTTCCATCCTGGCCTCGAACATCGCCAAGTCCAAGTCGCCGGCCGACTACAAGATCGTCGGTGAAGTGCTGAGCGTCGAGCCGATCGCCATCATGATCCGCAAGGACGACCCGGCCTTCAAGAAGGCCGTGGACGACAGCATCAAGGCGCAGATCAAGTCGGGCGAGCTGAACAAGCTGTGGGACAAGTGGTTCCTGCAACCGATCCCGCCGGCCAACGTGAAGATCGGCCTGGCCCTGTCGGACGCCACCAAGAACGCTTGGGCGAACCCGAACGACAAGCCGATGGAAGACTACGCAGCCAAGAAGTAATTCAACGCCAGTCGGACAACAACGCCCGCCACTTTCGGCGGGCGTTTGTTTTCGCGATCGGCAGAACAACGGCATAACAACAGTCGACGAGAAGGAGAAGCCCAATGGGATCGAACTGGGATTGGCAGGTCTTCATGGAAGACCCGGGCGGGAAGTTCCCGACCTACTGGCAATGGATGCTCTCGGCCTGGGGCTGGACGCTGTCGGTGGCGCTGCTGGCGCTGATCGTGGCGCTGGTGCTCGGCTCGCTGATCGGCATCATCCGCACGCTGCCCGACAGCCCCTGGCTGGTGCGCCTGGGCAATGCCTGGGTCGAGCTGTTCCGCAACATTCCGCTGCTGGTGCAGATCTTCCTCTGGTACCACGTCATTCCGGCGCTGGTTCCCGTGATGAAGGGTGTGCCGAGCTTCGTGCTGGTGGTGCTGGCGCTGGGCTTCTTCACGTCGGCACGGATCGCCGAGCAAGTGCGCTCCGGCATCCAGGCGCTGCCCAAGGGCCAGCGTTACGCGGGCATGGCGGTGGGTTTCACGACCTTCCAGTACTACCGCTACGTGATCCTGCCGATGGCCTACCGGATCATCATTCCGCCGCTCACCAGCGAGACCATGAACATCTTCAAGAATTCGTCGGTCGCGTTCGCCGTGTCGGTGAGCGAGCTCACGATGTTCTTCATCCAGTCGAGCGAAGAAACCTCACGCCCGATCGAGATGTTCCTCGCTGTGACGGGGCTGTACATCATTTCGGCTTTTGCGATCAACCGCGTGATGGCGTTCATCGAGAAGAAGACGCGCGTGCCGGGCTTCATCGTCTCGGCCAGCGGCGGAGGACACTGACATGGCCGGTCTCGATCTATCGTTCTACAACTGGGACGTCATCAGCAAGTTCGTCCTGAACGGGCTTTACTTCAGCGTCATCCTGACGGTCGTCGCGACGATCGGCGGCATCGTCTTCGGCACGATCCTGGCGCTGATGCGGCTGTCGGGCAAGAAGTGGCTCGACGCGCCCGCGGCCATCTACGTCAACGGCATGCGCAGCATCCCGCTGGTGATGGTGATCCTCGGCTTCTTCCTGCTGGTGCCCTTCGTCATCGGCCGGCCGATCGGTGCCGAGGGCTCCGCGGTGATCACCTTCATCGCCTTCGAAGCGGCCTACTTCAGCGAAATCATGCGGGCGGGCATCCAGTCCATCCCGCGTGGCCAGGTCTCCGCGGGCATGGCGGTGGGCATGACCTACGGCCAGAACATGAAGCTGGTGATCCTGCCGCAGGCCTTCCGCAACATGCTGCCGGTGCTGCTCACGCAGACCATCATCCTGTTCCAGGACACCTCGCTGGTCTACGCCATCGGCGCCTACGACCTGCTGAAGGGCCTGGAGACCGCCGGCAAGAACTACGGCCGTCCGATCGAGGCCTACCTGCTGGCCGCGGTCGTCTATTTCGTGATGTGCTACACGCTGTCCTATTTCGTGAAGCGCCTGCACAAGAAGATCGCCATCATCCGTTGAGTGGAGAGATTGAAATGATTGAAATCAAGAACGTTTCCAAGTGGTATGGCCCGGTCCAGGTGCTCAACGATTGTTCGGTGAGCATCAAGAAGGGCGACGTGGTCGTGGTCTGCGGCCCGTCGGGCTCGGGCAAGTCGACGCTCATCAAGACGGTGAACGCGCTCGAGCCCTTCCAGAAGGGCGAGATCACGGTCAACGGCATTCCGCTGCACGACCCCAAGACCAACCTGCCCAAGCTGCGCTCCAAGGTCGGCATGGTGTTCCAGCACTTTGAGCTGTTCCCGCACCTGTCGGTGACCGAGAACCTCACGATCGCGCAGATCAAGGTGCTGGGCCGCAGCGCGGACGAGGCCAAGACCCGCGGCCTGAAGATGCTCGACCGCGTGGGTCTCATGGCCCACAAGGACAAGTTTCCCGGCCAGCTGTCCGGCGGCCAGCAGCAGCGCGTGGCGATTGCCCGCGCGCTGAGCATGGACCCGATCGTCATGCTGTTCGACGAACCCACCTCGGCACTCGACCCCGAAATGGTCGGTGAGGTGCTCGACGTGATGGTGGCGCTGGCCAAGGAAGGCATGACCATGATGGTCGTGACGCACGAGATGGCCTTCGCCCGCAAGGTCGCCAGCCGCGTGATCTTCATCGACGTCGGCGGCCGCATCCTGGAAGACTGCGCGAAGGACGAGTTCTTCAGCCACCCGGAGAATCGCCAGCCACGCACCAAGGACTTCCTGAACAAGATCCTGCAGCACTGAAGTCTGCGCGCTCCAGACAAAAAGCCCCGCTCTGCGGGGCTTTTTGCTTTCGGCGTGCACGGCGAACTGGTGATGGCACGCATCCTGCACACATTCTGAATTGTGCACAATCAATAGGTGAATGTGCACACTGATGGCGCATCGACCGTTCCACTTTCGGGCATTGCGCCGTTCTTCAACCCTTGGATCGTCCAAAGGAGAGCAGCGTGGCCTCATTCGTTTCCCTCGCCCTGTCGTCCGGCCGCCGTGCCGCCCTTGTCTCGCTGTGCCTTCCGCTGGCGTTGGCCGCTGGCGCGGCCTTCGCGCAGGACGCCGCGAACTACCCCGACAAGCCGGTCAAGATCATCGTGCCCTTCCCGCCCGGCGGCGCCGCGGACATGTTCGCGCGCATGGTCGGGCAGAAGCTGTCGGACGCCTGGGGCAACAAGCAGCCCGTGGTCATCGACAACAAGCCCGGTGCGGGCGGCGTGATCGGCACTGACGCGGCGGCCAAGGCGCCGGCCGACGGCAGCACCTTCCTCATGGTGACCATCGGCCATGCGGTGAACCCCTACATGTACGCCAAGCTGCCCTTCGACACCCAGGCCGACCTGGTGCCGGTGGGCGTGGTGGCCCAGGTGCCCAGCATCGTGGTCGCGAGTCCGTCCTTCAAGGGCAAGACGCTGAAGGAGGTGATCGACATGGCCAAGGCCAAGCCCGAGTCGCTGCAGTACGCCTCGTCGGGCGTCGGAACCACCAGCCACGTGGGCGCAGCGCTGATCGAATCGATGACCGGCACCCGCATGATCCACGTGCCGTACAAGGGCGCTGCCCCGGCGCTGCAGGACGTGATGGGCGACCGCGTCGCGCTGTCGGTGGACATCATCACGTCGTCTCTCCCGCTGGTGCAGAGCGGCAAGCTCGTGCCCCTGGCCATCACAGGCAGCAAGCGTTCGCCCAAGCTGCCCGACGTGCCCACGGTGGCCGAGGCCGGCGTGCCCGGCTACGAGTTCGTGTCCTGGTACATGCTGCTGGCGCCCGCGAAGACGCCGAAGCCGGTGCTCGAGAAGGTCAATGCCGAACTGCGCCGCATGGTGACGATGCCGGACTTCAAGGCCCGCATCGAAGACACCGGCGGCGAGGTCGCGAGCATGACGCTCAAGCAGTCGTCCGACTACCTCGATGCCGAGTTCGTGCGCTGGGGCAAGGTCGTGAAGGAACGGAACATCAAGGCGGATTGACTGCCAAGCAGGAGACAAGACCGATGCGTGATTTTCAAGGCTATGGCCGCGAACTGCCCACCACGCGCTGGCCGGGCAATGCCGGGCTGGCCGTGTCCTTCGTGCTGAACTTCGAGGAGGGCGCGGAGTTCTCCGTGGCCGATGGCGACGCGCGCAACGAAGGCGTCTACGAAGTGATCGATCCACGCGCTGGCTGGGACCCGTGCATCGACAGCCACTTCGAGTACGGCACGCGCACCGCCTGGTGGCGCATCGCCGACACCTTCGATCGCTTCGAGGCACCGTTCACGCTCAGCAGCTGCGGCCGTGCCGTCGAGCGCAACCCCTGGCTCGCGCAAGATGCGGTGGCACGCGGGCACGAAGTGTCGGCACACGGCTACCGATGGCAGAGCCACGCCGGCATGAGCCGTGACGAGGAGGCCGCCGTGATCGCCGCGTCGGTCAACGCCATCACCGAGGTGACCGGCCAGCGGCCCGTGGGCTGGCATACACGCTCGGCCTGCACTCCGCACACGCGCGAACTGCTGGTCGAGCAAGGCTTCCTCTACGACAGCGATGCCTACAACGACGACACGCCGTACTTCGTGCCGGTGCATGACCGGCGCCATCTCGTGCTGCCCTATGCCTTCGACACCAACGACATGCAGTTCCAGCACACGCAGCGCTTCGACACGGCCGCGAGCTTCGCGGAGTACGTGTGCGATGCGGCCGACTGGCTGGCGCGCGAGGGCGCGCACGCGCCGCGCATGCTGTCGGTGGGCCTGCACCTGCGCATGATCGGTCGCCCGGCCCGCATGAAGGCGCTGGAGCAGATCTTGCAGCACCTGCGCGCGAAGGACGGCGTGTGGATCGCCACGCGCGCGCAGATCGCCCGCCACTGGCTGGCCGTGAACGGTGGGGCCTGAGGCCCGGCCAAGGCCCTGCCGGTGCACTACATTGCGCGGATGATCCTGCAGGAAGAGTCCATTCACCGCGTGCTGTCGCAGACCCTGCTCGCCGGGCGGCTGGCGCCGGGCACCCAGCTGGTGGAGACGCGGCTGGCGGCCGTGTTCGGCGTCACGCGCGAGCGCGTGCGCAAGGTGCTGCACCGGCTCGGCCACGAGCGGCTGCTCGATGTCGTGCCGAACCGCGGCTGCTTCGTCTCCAACCCCACGCTCGCGCAGGCGCGCGAAATCTACGACGCGCGCCGCATTGTGGAAGGCGGCATCGTCGGCTGGCTGGCGGGCCGCATCGGCGTCGACCAGATCGCCGCTCTGCGCGCGCACGCCGAGCGTGAACACGCGGCGCTGCATGCGGGCGACCGGGCGCAGTCGATTCGCCTGTCCGGCGAGTTCCACATGCTGCTGGCCGGCTTCACCGACAGCGCCTTCGTGATGCGCGAGCTGCAGGAGCTGGTCAGCCGCACCTCGATGCTGGTCGCCTTCTTCGAGCCTGCGGCCTCGTCCGAATGCGCTTGCGAGGAGCACGACGAGATCCTGCTGGCATTGCAGCAGGGCGACGCGGCGCGCGCGGTCAAGGCCATGCACGTGCACCTGTCGCTCATCGAGACCCGGCTGCGGCCGCGCGTGGGCAGCGCCACGGTCCCCGACGCCGAGGCCGAGATCGCGCAAGCGTGGGCCGCCGCGCAGAACAGCAACGCCGAGACCGCATGAAACTGCTCGTCCTCAACCCCAACACGACGGTCGCGATGACCGACAAGGCGGTGGCCGAGGTCCGGCGGCTCGCGCCTGCGCATTGGGCGGTGCGCGGGGTCACCGCGGCCTCGGGTTGCGAGGTGATCGCCTCGCGCGCAAGCTTCGTGACCGGGGCGTGGGCCGCGCTGGAAACGCTGCGTGCGCAGGACGACTGGGCCGATGCCGTGCTGCTGGCCTGCTTCGGCGATCCGGGCCTGGCCGCGCTGCGCGAGGTGAGCAACGTGCCGATCATCGGCATGGCCGAAGCCGCCTTGCGAGAGGCCGTCGCGCTGGGGCGCCCCTACCACCTCGTCACAGCCGGCACCGCCTGGGACGCCAGGCTGCGCGAAACCGTGCGACTCGAAGGCGCCGAGGCGCTGTTTGATGGCATCACCGTGCTCGACAGCACCGGCCTGGCGATGTCGCGCGACCCGCAACGCGCGCTGCAGTTGCTGCAGGGCGTGCTCGACGGCCTGCAGCTGCGCGGCGCACCGACCTGTCTCCTCGCCGGCACCGGCTTTGCCGGCATGGCCGAGGCACTGCGCTACGACGGCGTGCTCATCGACGGGCTCGGCGCTGCCGTACGCGCCGCGGCGCGCTGAAGGCAGCCACAGCGCAACGGCGCGAACCCGCATGCTCCGCAGGTGTATGCGTGTCACGCGCGCCATACCGGCCTACGATGGCGCCATGCGCTCCTTTGCGTCCTCCCTCGCCTGCGTTCTCGCAGAGCGGCTTCTTGCAAGCCGGTCTGCAGTGCGCCAGCGCGCGGAGCTTCGCCGCATGCCGGGCCGACGTGCTGCTGCACGCTCCTGAGCCCGGCGATCCCCTTTCCCCTTTTCATCGCGCCACTGGATCACCGGGCACCCGCTGTCCCGGCGTTTGTCTTTTCCAGGAGCGTTCCTCATGACTCTAGATTCCACCGCGGTGCTCGCCACGCGCACCCTCACCGAACTCGACCACGCCCGGCTCGCCAAGTACGCCGACGGCCTGCCGGCCAGCGCCATCCAGAGCGTGCTCGACAACGCCGAACTCGTCGCGCCCAGCGACATCGCGGGCGACGTCGTCACGATGCGCTCGCGCGTGCAGGTCGTCGAGCCCACGGGCGACCGCCAGCGGCGCACGCTGACGCTCAGCTATCCCTTGGACGCCGACCCCGCCACTGGCTGCATCTCGGTCCTGTCGCCGGTCGGCACCGCGCTGCTCGGGCTGCGGGTCGGTGACGTGGCGAACTGGGTCGCGCCCGACGGCTCGGGCGGGCAACTGCAGGTTGCCGCCATCGCCTACCAGCCGGAGGCCAGCGGCGAGCACCTGCTGTAGGTCGACCCATGAACCCACCCGCCATCCGGCCCATGACCATGGCCGACTACGACGGCGTCATCGCCCTGATGCATCAGACGCCCGGTGTGTCGGTGCGCGAGGCCGATTCGAAGGAGTCGATCGAGCGCTACCTGCTGCGCAACCCGGGCCTGAGCTTCGTCGCCGAGGTCGACGGCGCGCTGGTGGGCTGCATCATGTCGGGCCACGACGGCCGCCGCGGCTACCTGCAGCATCTGCTGGTGGTGCCGAGCTACCGGGAGCGCGGTGTGGCCTCGGCGCTGATCGAGGCCTGCCTCGCCGGGCTCGAGTCGATCGGCATCCGGAAGAGCCACATCGACGTACTCGCCACGAACGAGGCAGGACAGCGCTTCTGGGCGCGCCGCGGCTGGATGCTTCGCACCGACCTGCGCCGCTATTCGTTCGTGCGGTCGGGCGGCGACAACGTCTGAATAAGGCGCCGGGCTACTTGCGCGCCGCGATCGCCTTCTCGGCCTTCTCGACCAGCGCATTGCCGATGGTCGGCTTCCACTTCGCATAGACCGGCCGCGTCGCCTTCACGAAGGCTTCGCGTTCGGCCGGCGACAGCTGCGTCACGGTCACGCCCATGCCGGCGATGTCCTTGAGCACCGGCTTGTCAGCCTCGACCAGGCCCTTGCGCGCGATGGCGATTTCCTGCTTGCCCGCATCGATGGCGGCCTGCTTCACGATCGCCTGGTCGGCCGGCGTCCACGAGGCCCAGATCTCCTTGTTGACCACGAAGATCAGCGGATCGGCGACGTAGCCCCAGGTGGTCACGAACTTCTGGCCGACGTTGTGCATCTTCAGCACGGTGAAGAGGAACAGCGGGTTTTCCTGCCCGTCGACGGCACCGCTCGCCAGCGCAGGCTGCGCGTCGGCCCAGCTCATCTGCGTCGGATTGGCGCCGAGCGCAGTGAAGAGGTCGGCGAACAGCGGCGAGCCGACCACGCGGATCTTCATGCCCTTCAGGTCGTCGGGCGATTTGATGGCGCGCTTCGAGTTGGTGATCTCGCGGTAGCCGTTCTCGCCCCAGGCCAGTGGCACGACGCCGGCCTTGTCGATCACGCTGAACAGCTCCTTGCCGACCTCGCCCTGCGTGAGCGCATCGATGGCCGCGTAGTCGGGCATGAGGAAGGGCATGGAGAACAGGTTGAGTTGCTTGACCTGCGGCGACCAGTTGATGGTCGAGCCCACGGCCATGTCGATCACGCCCTGGCGCAGCGCGCTGAACTCGCGCGTCTGGTCGCCTTGAATGAGCGACACGCCGGGGTACAGCTTGATGTTGATGCGGCCCTGGGTGCGTTCCTTTACCAGGTCGGCCCAGATCTTCCCGGCCTGGCCCCATGGCGTCGGCGGACCGAGCACCAGGGACATCTTGTATTCGGCCTTGTAGGTGGCCTGCGCCATCGCGCCGGTGGTGAAGCCAAGGGCGGTGGCTGCGAGCGCGACGGCGAGCAGGGTGCGACGGAATTTCATTGGTGGTCTCCTGTTT
>CALRYR010000114.1:0-9922 GCA_943372425.1 Variovorax sp. YR752
GCCGGTCAACGCGACCAGGCCCTTGCGCAGCACGGTGCACTGCGCGCCCTGCTGGGTCAGGCGCGCCGAGGCGTCGGCCGCGCTGGCGCGGGCCAATGCCGAGTCGGCGGGCGCGGTGAAGCCGGCCCTGGCCGACAGGTCGGTGAGGCGGGCCGTCTCGCTGCGCGAACGCGTGTCCGATTCGGCCACGGCGAGTTGCCGTTGGCAGGCACGCTCGGCGAAATACTGGTTCGCCGTTTCGGCTGCAACCGACACCCGGGCGTCGTGCCACTTGGCGTTGGCGCTCTTCAACCGCGCATCGGCCGCGTCACGGGTGGCCCGGCGGTTGCCGAACAGGTCGATCTCCCAGCTCGTCTGCAGGCCGGCCTGGAGGGTCGTGACGCCCGGCAGCGAATCGCTGGTGCCGGTCGAACCACTGCTGCCGCTCAATGGCGAGTTGCTGCGCTGCGCCGACAGCGTGCCGTCAAGCGTGGGCAGCAGCGCCGCGCCGGCCTGAACCCGCGTGCCGCGCGCTTCGGTGATGCGCGCCGCGGCGCTGGCGACGGTCGGGCTGGCGGTCTGAGCGGCCTCGATCAGCGTGACAAGCAGCGGGTCGTCGAGCTGGCGCCACCAGTCTGCCATTGCGGGCAGCGAGCCGGCATGCGCCAGCGAGGCGGGCAGGGCGACATTCCACTGCGCAGGGACCGGCGCGGCGGCATCGACGGGCGGGCGCGTCACGCCGCAGGCGGCGAGCGCCAGCGGCAGGCACAGCAGCGCGAGCCGCGCATGGCGGTTCATGCATCCAGGCTTCATGGCGTTTTCCTTTTCGAAGGGGGCGCGGCGCGGCGCGCCGTCTCGGCGTCGACCATCGCCATCGCATACAGGTGCAGCCGGTCGGCCCACCTGTCGATGCTGTCGGCGGACCGCAGCAGCGCCGGCCGCAGCACGTCGACCATGTCCTGCATCACGAAGAGCTGCAGCGCCAGGCCGTTGATCGCCAACGCGAGCCGGTGCACATCGTCGTCGGCTTTCGTGATGCCGAGGTGACGCACGAGGATGCGCACCATCGCCTCGTGCGGCACGCGGATGTCGCGCTCCACCTCGTCGGCCCACAGGCTGGTCGGCTCGACCATCTCGCGCATGTGCAGGCGCATGCACTGACGCACGATCTCGCCGTGCTTGAGCGGTTCGATGTAGGCCGTCATGTAGAGGCGCAGGGCCTCGGCGATGCCCAGCCCTGGCGCACCGAACAGCTCGACCAGGTCGGCCGACGATCCGCCCATTGGTTCGTTGAAGGTGGCGCTGTAGAGGCCGGCCTTGTCGCCGAAGTAGTAGCTGATGGCGGCGATGTTGACGCCGGCTGCCTTGGCGATCTCGCGCGTCGAGGTCTTGGCGAAGCCGTGCTCGGCGAAGAGGCGAAGGGCGGCGTAGAGGATGCGCTCGCGGGACTCGGCGCCGTCGCTGCGGGAGGCGCGTTCGGCGGGTGTCGCAGAGGGCGATGCGGGCAGTTTGGAGGGGGCCTTCATTGCGGCCGGATTAGACCATAGATCAAACGATTGATTGACCTAGGAGCCTTAGAGGGGAGTCGTAAGTGATTGTCTCGATGCCCAATTTGATTCAGAATTGCATCAAATTTGATGAAGGATTCCCATGCGGACCACCGTGACCATCGACGACGTGCTTTACGAGGAAGCCCTGGAGGTCGCCGAGCCTGGGATGGACAAGGGCGACCTGTTCCGTGAGGCCATCAAGACTTTCGTGCGCGTGCAATCGGCCAAGCGTCTCGCCGCACTGGGCGGCACGGCGCCGGACATGGCGGATGTGCCGCGACGCCGAGAGAGCGCCGAACGGTGAGGCGCGTGCTGGTCGACACCTCCGTCTGGGTGGATCACTTTCGACACCACAACGAAGCGCTGGTGGACTTGCTCGGTCTGGATCGCGTGATGATCCATCCGATGGTTCTCGGCGAGCTCGCATGCGGCACCCCGCCGTCGCGATCCCGCACCTTGGCCGACCTCGGGCGGCTCGAGTCCACCCAGCAGGCCAACGTGCGGGAGGTCATCGACTTCTTGGATCGAGAGCAGCTGTTCGGGCTGGGATGCGGGCTGGTCGACATCTCGCTCCTCGCCTCGACCTTGCTGACCCATGACGCGGTGCTGTGGACACTCGACCGGCGCCTGGCTGAACTGGCCGATCGCTTCGGCGTCCGGTACCAGCCGAGGGTCGCGTCATGACCGAAGCTCGCCAGACTGAAGGCGGAGTTCCAACGGCCTCAGCACTGCCCCTCGACGCCCAAGGCATCCTCGCCCTGGCGGCGCGATCGATGTTCCACCTGTTCTCCAGTATCAGCCAGGGCATGTTCCTGGTCGACCGCAGCGGACGCATCGTGTGGGTGAACGAGGGCTACAAGCGCTTCCTGCCGGCGCTGGGCTTCGCGTCCGTTGATGAATTCGTCGGGCGGCGGGTGGAGGAGGTGATTCCGAACACGCAGATGCGCGAAGTGCTGGAAAGCGGCAAGCCGATCCTCATCGACCTGCTCACGAACAAGGCGGGCACCTTCGTCGTCAGCCGCATCCCGCTGCATGCGGAGGTGGCGGGTGCGGAGGGCGACCCGGTGCTGGGCGAAGTCATCGGCGCCATCGGCATCGTGCTGTTCGACCACCCCGAAACGACGCTGCAGCCGCTCATCAGCAAGTTCGCGATGCTGCAGCGCGACCTCGACGATGCACGGCGCGAGCTGGCGACGCAGCGCGCCCACCCGGTGTGGAAGCTGGCCGGGGCCGATGGCCAGCGGCGCGCGAAGCACACCTTCGCGAGCTTCATCGGCAGCAGCCCGGCGGCCGTCGACGTGAAGCGCCATGCGCGGCGCGCGGCGCAGTCGTCGAGCCCGGTGCTGCTGCTGGGCGAAACCGGCACCGGCAAGGAACTGCTGGCACATGCGATCCACGCCGCATCGGCGCGCGCCGATGGCCCCTTCGTGAGCCTGAACATCGCGGCCGTGCCCGACACGCTGCTGGAGGCCGAGTTCTTCGGCTTCGCGCCGGGCGCCTTCACCGGCGCCGACCGCAAGGGCCGCGAGGGCAAGTTCAAACTGGCCGACGGCGGCACGCTGTTCCTCGACGAGATCGGCGACATGCCGCTCGCCCTGCAGGCCAAGCTGTTGCGCGCGCTGCAGGAAGGCGAGATCGAGCCGCTGGGCTCGAACAAGGTGGTGCCCTTCGACGCGCGCGTGATCGCCGCCACCTCGCGCGACCTGCCGGCGCTGGTGCGCGACGGGCGCTTCCGCGAAGACCTGTACTACCGCCTCAACGTGTTGCCGCTGCGGGTGCCGCCGCTGCGCGAACGGCGCAGCGACATCCCTGCGCTGATCGAGGCGCTGGGCGAGGACATGGCACAGCGCAGCGGCGAGGCGCCGCCGGAACTCCTGCCCGACGCACTGGCGCTGCTCGCGGCGCAGCACTGGCGCGGCAACACGCGTGAATTGCGCAATGTGCTGGAGCAACTGGCGATGCGCAGCGACTCGACGCGCATCGATGCGGCCGAGGTGAAGCGCGTGCTAGCCGAGACCGGCCTGGAGAAGATCGCCGCGCCCGAGCCGCTGCCGTCCGGCGACGATGCCGACGAAGCGCGGCTGCTGCGTCCCATGGCCGAGCAGATCGCCGAACTGGAGCGGCGCGCCATTGCCGCGGCCCTGGCCCGCACCGGCGGCAACAAGCTGGCGACGGCCCGACTGCTCGGCATCTCGCGGGCGACCCTGTACGACCGGATGAATCTCGCCAGCGAATGACGCGCAAAAAAAACGGCCTCGCAAAAGCGAGGCCGTTTTTTGGGGAGCGGGAGATTACAGGCTGATCTCGGTGATCTTCGCGCCCGACACCGACACGCCGGCTTCCAGGCCCACGTTGGTCAGCACGAAGCCGACCACCGGTTGGCGAACGGTGTTGGTGTCGACCGCGCCGTTGGCGCCGATGGTGGCGACAGCCACGGTGGCGTCAGCGCCGGCCGTCCAGCCCTTGCTGTTGCGGAACTTGGCCAGCGATTCCTGCGTGTTGAACACGTAGATCACAGCCTTCGACTGGGCGCCGGCCTGGAAGCCGATGGAGCCTGCCGTGGTGCTGTAGTAAGCCTGGGTGCGACCGCCGGTGCGCAGGGCGCCACGGCCGTACTCGGCACCGACGCCGAGGCTGGCGCCGACCACCGACGGGAACACCAGCACGCCGGCGGCCTTGCCGACCATTTCGCGCGAGCCTGGGACGGTCTGGTACAGCTTCGACAGCGAAGCGTCGACCTGCGCGTCGATGGAGGTGCGCGACGACGTGGACGTGCCGGTGTCGCCGGGACGGGTGGTGGTGCAGCCTGCGAACAGGACGCTGGCCGCAGCGACGGCGGTGACGGTGGCAAGGGTGCGGAGCTTTAGCGTATTCATGATGGATGTCCTCTTCTCTGATAAATCGGGTTCCGATCCATGGCAACCGATGCGATTGCGTCGCGCTGTGGATCAGACCGGAGCCGATGCTAAGTCCGCAAAAAGGGTGGAAATTGCGGAGACGGCGGCGGCCTACGCGATGTCGGGCGAAGGAGAGGTGGGGCGCTGGCTGCGCGTCCTACGCTCTGGAAAACCCTGAATGAAAATCAGACATATGACTGAATAAAAGGCAGTCAAGATGTCTTCAGTCCGGACTCGAGCAAGGCTGTCAGAGAGAAATCCTTTGAAGATCAACGTCGAAACGCGCTGGCACGGACTGTGCAATATTCAGCCATTCCAAAACAGGAGACATCCATGATCCAACGTCGCCACATCGTCGCGGTCGCAGCCCTGGCTGCCTGCACCGCCGCACCCGTGCTCGCGCAGTCCAACGAGATCCGCATCGCCCACGTCTACAGCAAGACCGGCGCACTCGAGGCCTACGGCAAGCAGACGCAGACCGGGTTGATGATGGGCCTCGAGTACGCCACCGGCGGCACGATGGAGGTCAACGGCAAGAAGCTCGTGGTCATCGAGAAGGACGACCAGGGCAAGCCCGACCTCGGCAAGTCGCTGCTGGCCGCCGCGTACTCCGACGACAAGGCCGCGCTGGCCATCGGCCCGACGGCATCGGGCGTGGCGCTGGCGATGCTGCCGGTCGCCGAGGAATACAAGAAGGTGCTGATCGTCGAGCCGGCCGTGGCCGATTCCATCACCGGCGACAAGTGGAACAAGTACATCTTCCGCACCGGCCGCAACTCGTCGCAGGACGCCATCAGCAATGCGGTGGCCATCGACAAGCCGGGCGTCACCGTCGCGACGCTGGCGCAGGACAACGCCTTCGGCCGCGACGGTGTGAAGGCCTTCGGCGCCGCGCTGAAGAACGCCAAGCTGGCGCACGAGGAATACCTGCCGCCGGCCACCACCGACTTCACCGCCGGCGCCCAGCGCCTGATCGACAAACTCAAGGACCAGCCGGGCCGCAAGATCATCTGGATCGTCTGGGCCGGCGCGGGCAACCCCTTCAAGATCGTCGACCTCGACCTGAAGCGCTACGGCATCGAGATCGCAACCGGCGGCAACATCCTGCCCGCCATGGCCGCCTACAAGAGCCTGCCGGGCATGGAAGGCGCGACCTACTACTACTTCGGCATCCCGAAGAATCCGGTGAACGAGGCGCTGGTCTCGGCGCACTACAAGCAGTTCAAGGCGCCGCCGGATTTCTTCACGGCGGGCGGCTTCTCGGCGGCGATGGCGGTGGTCACGGCGCTGAAGAAGACGGGTGGCGACACCGGCACCAACAAGCTCATCGCCGCCATGGAGGGCATGAGCTTCGACACGCCCAAGGGCAAGATGACCTTCCGCAAGGAAGACCATCAGGCGATGCAGTCGATGTACCACTTCAAGATCAAGGTGGACCCGGCCTTCGCGTGGGGCGTGCCCGAGCTGGTGCACGAGATCAAGCCGGAAGAGATGAACATCCCCATCAAGAACAAGCGCTGATCGCCCGATGCTGGAAACCCGCGGACTCACCGTCCGCTTCGGCGGCCACGTGGCCGTCAACGCTGTCTCGTGCGCCTTCGCGCCCGGCACGTTGACGGCCATCGTCGGGCCGAACGGGGCGGGCAAGACAACCTACTTCAACCTGATCTCGGGGCAACTCCGCGCCAGCGCAGGAACGGTGTCGCTGAACGGGCGCGACCTGTCCGGCCTGTCGCCCTCGGCGCGCACCCACGCCGGCCTGGGCCGCGCCTTCCAGCTGACGAACCTGTTTCCGAACCTCACGGTGCTGGAGAACGTGCGCCTCGCGGTACAGGCCACGCGCGACGGCGCGCACCGGCGCGGGCTCAACCTGTGGAGCATCTGGAGCGACCACGCGGCATTGACCGCGCGGGCCGACGAGTTGCTCACGCAGATCAACCTGAAGGCGAAGGAACACGCCACCGTCGCAAGCCTGCCGCACGGCGACCAGCGCAAGCTCGAAGTCGCGCTGTTGATGGCACTGGAGCCGCAGGTCTTCATGTTCGACGAGCCGACGGCCGGCATGAACGCGGCGGAGGCGCCGGTCATCCTCGACCTCATTCGCCAGTTGAAGCAGGACAAGACCAAGACCATCCTCCTGGTCGAACACAAGATGGACGTGGTGCGCGAGTTGGCCGACCGCATCATCGTGCTGCACAACGGCACGCTGGTGGCCGACGGCGAGCCGGCCGAGGTCATCGCGTCGCCGATCGTGCAAGAGGCCTACCTGGGCGTGGCGAAGGAGGCCGCATGAACTTGCTCGAGCTTCAAGGCGTGCAGACGCACATCGGCGCGTACCACATCCTCCATGGCGTCGATCTCGTGGTGCCGAAGGGCCAACTCACGATGCTGCTGGGCCGCAACGGCGCCGGCAAGACGACGACGCTGCGGACCATCATGGGCCTGTGGCATGCGTCGAAGGGCAGGGTGCGCTTCAGTGACAAGGACATCACCGCGCTGCGCACGCCCGACATCGCCGCGCTCGGCATCGCCTACGTGCCCGAGACCATGGGCATCTTCTCGGACCTGACGGTCAAGGAGAACATGCTGCTGGCCGCGCGGAGTGCGAAGAACGCCGACGGCATCGACGACACGCGGCTGAAGTGGATCTTCCAGCTCTTCCCCGCGGTCGAGAAGTTCTGGAACCACCCGGCCGGCAAGTTGTCGGGCGGGCAGAAGCAGATGCTCGCCGTGTCGCGCGCCATCGTCGAGCCGCGCGAGCTGCTCATCATCGACGAGCCCAGCAAGGGCCTGGCGCCCGTGATGATCAACAACATGATCGATGCCTTCGCCCAGCTCAAGGCGAGCGGCGTGACCATCCTGCTGGTCGAGCAGAACATCCATTTCGCCCAGCGCCTGGGCGACACCGTGGCCGTGATGGACAACGGCCGCGTGGTGCACAGCGGCAGCATGGCCGCGTTCTCGGCCGATGAACAACTGCAGCAGTCGCTGCTGGGGCTGGCGTTATGAAAACTTCTGATCTGGACTGGAAGCCGCTCGCGCTGGTGCCGGTGCTTGCCCTGATCGCGCTGCCGCTGACCGGCTCGCTCTCGACCTGGCTCACGCTCACGGTGGCCGGCCTGGCCATGGGCATGATCATCTTCATCATTGCGTCGGGCCTCACGCTGATCTTCGGCCTGATGGACGTGCTGAACTTCGGCCACGGCGTGTTCATCGCGCTGGGCGCCTTCGTCGCGAGCAGCGTGCTGGGGCTGATGAGCGACTGGACGGGCTCCGGCGACCTGTGGCGCAACCTGGCGGCGGTGTTCCCCGCCATGCTGGTCGCCATGCTCGTGGCCGGGGCGGTCGGCCTGGCCTTCGAGCGCTTCATCGTGCGGCCGGTGTACGGCCAGCACCTGAAGCAGATCCTCATCACGATGGGCGGGATGATCATCGGCGAGGAGCTGATCAAGGTCATCTGGGGCCCGGCGCAGATCCCGCTGCCGCTGCCCGAGGCGCTGCGCGGATCGGTCTTCGTGGCGGACGCAGCGATCAGCAAGTACCGCCTGCTGGCCGTCGCGGTGGGCCTGGTCGTGTTCGGCCTGCTGGCCTGGACGCTCGGCCGCACCAAGATCGGCCTGCTGATCCGCGCTGGCGTGCAGGACCGCGAGATGGTCGAGTCGCTCGGCTACCGCATCGGCCGCTTGTTCGTCGGCGTGTTCGTGGTGGGCAGCGCGCTCGCCGGCCTGGGTGGCGTGATGTGGGGGCTGTTCCAGCAGAACCTGATCCCGCAGATGGGCGCGCAGGTCAACGTGCTGATCTTCATCGTGATCATCATCGGCGGCCTCGGTTCCACCGGCGGGGCGCTCATCGGCGCGCTGCTGGTCGGGCTGATGACCAACTACATCGGCTTCCTGGTGCCGACGCTCACGCAGTTCGCGAGCATCTTCCTGATGGTCGCGGTGCTGCTGTGGCGGCCGCAGGGTGTGTATCCCGTGGCGAGCAGCCGGTGAGGGCGATCAGATGCTGAAACGTCTTCTCTCCAACGACATGCCGCGCAGCCGCGTGCTTGCGGTGCTGCTGCTGGCCGTGCTGCTCGGCCTGGCCTTCGCGCCCTTCGTCTTCCCGGGCGTCAAGGCGCTCAGCGTGGCGGCCAAGATCCTGGTCTTCATCGTGCTGGTCGCCAGCTTCGATCTGCTGCTGGGCTACACCGGCATCGTGAGCTTCGCGCACACGATGTTCTTTGGCATCGGCGCCTACGGCATCGCCATCTCGGCGAGTCGGCTCGGCGCGGGCTGGGACGCGCTGTTCATTGGCTTGGGCGCTTCCCTGATCGTGTCGCTTGTGCTTGCACTCGCCATCGGCCTGTTCTCGCTGCGCGTGCGCGCGATCTTCTTCGCGATGATCACGCTGGCGGTGGCTTCGGCCTTCCAGACGCTGGCCTCGCAGCTCTCGGACTTCACCGGCGGCGAAGACGGCCTGACCTTCAAGCTGCCGGAGCTGATCTCGCCGAGCTTCGAGTTTTCCGACGACCCCTTCCTGGGCGTCTCGCTGGACGGGCGGCTGCTCTGCTACTACCTGCTCTTCGTGGCAGCCGTCGTGCTGGTGCTCGCGCTGCTGCGCATCGTGAACTCGCCCTTCGGCCGCGTGCTGCAGGCCATCCGCGAGAACGAGTTCCGCGCCGAGGCCATTGGCTATCGCGTGGTGGTCTACCGCACCACGGCGGCTGTGCTGTCGGCCCTGTTCGCGACGCTGGCCGGCGCGATGCTCGCGATCTGGCTGCGCTACAACGGGCCGGACACCTCGCTCAGCTTCGAGATCATGGTCGATGTGCTGCTGATCGTGGTGATCGGCGGCATGGGCACCATCTATGGCGCGGCGCTGGGTGCGGTGCTCTTCGTCATCGCGCAGAGCTACCTGCAGGACCTGCTCAAGCTCGGCAGCGAAGCCGCGAGCGGCTTGCCCTGGCTCGCGGCACTGCTGTCGCCCGACCGCTGGCTGCTGTGGCTGGGCGTGCTGTTCGTGCTGTCCGTCTATTACTTCCCGACGGGCATCGTCGGCAAACTCCGGGCGAGGGCCGCGCGATGACTCCCACTTCCCACTACGCGCAGCTGCTGGGCCGCGAAATCCACTGGATGGACTGGGGGCCGAAGGAGGGCGCCGCGGTCATTGCCTGGCACGGATTGGCGCGCACCGGGCGCGACATGGACGAGCTGGCCGATCACCTGTCCGGCCACGGTTTTCGGGTCATCTGCCCCGACACCATCGGCCGTGGGCTGAGTCAGTGGAGCCCCTTGCCGGATGCCGAATACCAGCTGTCGTTCTATGCGCAACTGGCTGAGGCGCTGTGCGACGAACTGCAGCTCGACCGCGTGCACTGGGTCGGCACGTCGATGGGCGGTGCCATCGGCACGGTTTGCGCATCGGGCCTCATCATGCCGAGCATGAAGGCGCGCATGGCGAGCCTGGTGCTCAACGACAACGCGCCCGAACTCGCGGCCGCCGCGGTCGAGCGCA